>JBKJQD010000171.1:0-6498 GCA_046594125.1 Aestuariivirga sp. | reverse complement strand
GGTGCGGCGGGTTCTGCGGCAGGCTTGGGAAATGAATGATGCCGGCAAGGCTGAAAAGCTCCTGCGCAATCTCGCCCGGCGTCTCGAACCCGACTGGCAGGGTGTTTCCACCTCAATCCTCGAGGGCCTCGACGAGATGCTCACTGTCACCAGGCTTGGTCTGCCGGCTGAATTGCGGCGCTCGCTGGCCTGCACGAATATCATCGAGAACGTCATGGGCACGCTGCGCCGCGTCTGCCGGAATGTGAAATACTGGCGTTCGCCGTCCATGGCACTGCGCTGGACAGGTGCCGCCATGTGAGGCAAGCCGCCAAGGGCTTCAAGCGGCTCAAGGCTCACAAGCAGCTTCCGACCCTGCAAACAGCGCTGGCCGCCCGAAAGGCACCTGCCGATTCATCCAGTCAGCATCTTGTCCAAACCACGAAAGCCGCATAGGTTGTTAACCGGTGACGTCCGCTTGGCACTTTTCAACACCAAGCGGGACATCCCCGGAAGTCACTGCGGTTGTGGGTGGGCAGGATGCCGCTAACATCCATAGTTGTATCTGGCATTCGTAACGATCCGTACCGCAAGATTTGTTCCGTAAAGCTCGACGTCCAATGCCAGGATGGAATGAGTCTTGCATCCGGTTCATGAACCACAATACACATAATGAGATGATTGAAGAATTCAATTTTGTCGGCGTCGCTTGTTGTTGGTTCGCTGCGGGACAGCTTGAGGTGGTGGCATGCGCGTTCTAATGATCCTGCCGCATCCGGTTGAGGGACCGTCCAGCCGATTCCGCGCCTATCAGTTTATCCCGTTTCTGGAAGCATCGGGGATAGAGGTTGCCGTTCGGCCATTCTTGTCATCACAACTCATGCCTCAACTCTATGCCTCGGCTTCGATTGGCAAGAAACTCGCATTCAGCGCCTATGGTGCCGTGCAGAGGTTGGCCGATGTAGTCCGGGCAGCACGATGCGACGTTGTCTATATCCTTCGCGAAGCGTTCCCATTCGGCCCTCCGGTACTGGAAAACCTGCTGTCGGCTGCAGCCGGGCGGCTCGTTTTCGACTTCGATGACGCGATCTATACGAAGTCTCTCGCCTATAACAATCCGCTCGACCGTCTGCGCGACTGGAACAAGACTGCAAAGATTATCGGCAAAGCCCGCAAGGTTATCGCAGGCAGCTCTTATCTTGCCGCATATGCCCATCAATTCAATACCGCCGAAAACATTCACGTGCTCCCGACGGTCGTCGATCCTGAGGTCTATCTTCCCGAAGCCGGCCGGGCAAATCGTTGTGGTGTGACGATTGGCTGGATCGGAACTCCACGGGGATCCACCTATCTGAAGGATCTGATACCAGCGTTCCTCCGACTCTCCGCAAACCGCAATGATGTGAAATTCGTCTTCGTCGGAGCCGAACCATTCGATCCCAAAGGCTTGCCAATCGAATTCAAATCATGGTCGCTGGACCGGGAAGCTTCCGATATTGCATCCTTCGACATCGGCATAATGCCATTGACCGATGATGAAGAAACACGGGGGAAGTGCGGCTTCAAGCTCGTGCAATACATGAGCGCCAGGGTGGTGCCGGTGTGTAGCCCGGTCGGCACCAATATGCAGATCGTGCAAGATGGGGTGACTGGACTGTTCGCGCGTTCAACGGATGAGTGGGCCGACGCCATTATCAGGCTTGCCGAACAAACTGATGTTCGCCTACGCATGGGCAAGGCTGGCCGGAACACTGTTATTAATCGATTCTCGTTAGCCTACGCCGCTCCACGCTTTCGCGACATCCTGTTTACGGCGGCTGAACGTTAATCAGTTTCTGTCATGGCACGTCAACGAAGCTCCGCCGCCGAAGCAGTCTGCCTTCGCCTTATTCATTGGTGGCTGAACAAGTTTACGCGCCTCTTTGTTTTTCAGGCAGCGGGTTCGACAGCCGGCGGGCCTTCCTGCCTGTTGCGCGCCACGCGTTGCATCCAGCTGCGGTAGAAGTGGATCAGCAGCATGAGCCCGAAGGCGCAAATCAATGAGAATGGAAGGCCCGCAATTAACAATGTAAGGCGTGCTGGCCCCACAGCTTGCAGTGGCAGTGAAGGGCTATCTATCACCTGAATATTGACTTGCATGTTCCGGGACTGCGTCACGCGGCGATCCTCTGTCACCTTTCGATAGGTCTGATAGGCGTCGCGGGCCATTTCAACATCGCGACTGATACGCTCGTAACTAGCTTCCGCCTCAATTACAATACGCAGCCTGGTCTTGCTTTCTTCAAGGGACCGGGAGACTCGCGCGCGAATGCTTGCAATCATCGTTTCGACCTCGGCAATCTGACTCTCCAACTCCCGTACATTCCGGTTGTCCGGTGTGAATGAAATGCGCAAGCGCGCCAGCTCCAACCTGAATGCCGAAAGTTGCGCCTGCAACGATGACAATTGCGAGACCAAGATATTGTCATCCCCACTGGCGGTCGCCAGTTCGCCCGCTCTCCCGGAGAAGTTACCGGCCTCAGGAGAGATGCCCACCATCAATCCCGACAATTTTTCGATGCGAGATATGAGAATCTGCTTCTCCTGCGGGAGATCCAGAATGTCGTTCTTCAACCTGAACTGGAGAAGTCCCTGTTCCGCGTTGCTCAAGTCGACACTCAATCGCTTCGTCTGCTCGGCGAAAACCTCATAACTGTTGGCGCGCTGACTGAGTTCCTTGCTCCTGGCGAGATAGGTCTCCATGACTTTGCTCAACAGCAGGCGCGCGATTTCCGGTCTGCGCCAGCGTACCGACACAATCACGATTTGGGATTGCCTGATCGGGAACACATCCAGTGATTTGCTGAGTTTTTCGACCAAAACATCCCGCTCCTCCATCCTGGTGGCCAGCCCCAGTCGAAACAAAACACTTTCGATGGCGTCGCCGGTGAAGTTCGCGACGCTGCCGATGATCCGGCCTATCATACTGGTGGCCTCCGGATCGCGCAGCGCTTCAACTCCGATCTCGTCGATCGCTTGCTCCACAATACTTCGGGACCGAACAATTTCGCCCTGCGAGGCAATCGCCTCGGCCGCCTGCACTTGTGTATTGCCGGTTTGGAATTCCGCGCGGGATAGCGAAATTCCGAGACCCTCGAAGCTGACCAGAACCTTTGCGGTAGAATCAAATGATGGTTTGCGCAGGTAAACTCCCGCCACAATGCTGCTCATGATCAGCGCAAACAACACCGCTATGAACATAATGTTGCGGCGTAGAACCTGCAATAGGTCAAGGACCGAGTTCATCTGGGAGGCCTTACTGGGTGACAACATGCCGGCAACTGATTTCATTCGGTTTCCAATCCAGGACTAAGGCCCGCGGCCGGACTTGCAGCATCGGGCTCCCTGTCGAGGATCAGGATGAAGGCAAACAGCACGCCAAGCAACAGCATGGTCGAGGTGAAATGCGTATAGGCGGTAATGGTTAAGCTGTTGGTCAAATAGTTGACAGCCCCAAGGCCTGTGGCGAGGAAAAGGCCCTTCTCGCGGACGCCGGTCGCATGCCGGAATCCGCGCACCACCAGCACGAAAAAGGCGGTCATCATGGCGGCGAATGAGACCAGCCCGAGGATGCCGCCTTCGGCGGCAAGTTGATAATACGTGCTCTCCGCCACTCTGATACGGTCCAGCGCGGTGCCGCCAAATTCATCAAACGGTCCGATCAGGTGATTGCGGACGGCTTCGAGATGATACTGCGGGTAGTTGCCGATGCCGACACCGCGCAGCGGGTGGTCGGAGAAGATCGCAGCGGCGGCTTCCCACAGTTTTACGCGGACGGTCAAGTTATCCTGATCGCCAAGACGCGAGGAAATCATGGTGCCGATCCACGGCCAGGCGGCCAGCAGGGCCATGCCTCCCGCCGCCAGACCGCCCGCCAGCCACAGGCGCAGCGGCTTGAGAATAATTGAAACCAGCACAGCTCCAAGCAGGGCCGCGGCGACCGGCATGCGCGAGAACGACGAGGCGATACCGGCCAGGCAGATGATGGCCAGTGCGGCGTAGGCAAGGCGGCGGCGATAGGACTTGGCAAGGCCCATCTGCACGAGGGCATAGGGATAGATCATGCCGACGCAGGTCGCGAATTCGATCGGCTGCGTAAACACGCTGAAACTCCGGTAGGACTCACCCGCATAGGCCAGAGCGGTGAATTCCTCGCCACTCCATTCCTTGTGTGCTTCCGGAATGAAGCTGTCCATCAGCCAGTTCTGGCCGGCCGAATATTCCCATACGCCGTAGACGGATATGGCCAGCGCCGCCGCCAACAGCGATTTGTAACCTAAGTCGATGTCACGGTGGCCGCGAAGCCCGTTGGTCAGGATCAGAATAACGGCAATGGGGAAGACCACGGCCTTGAACCACATGTTGACGCCCTCGGCATCGGTGCGTTCGTTGATCAGCGATGTCAGCATGACCACGCCCCAAACGGCATACGCCACGAAGAGGACGGTGCCGCGGCCGCTCCACAGCGGTGGTCCGCCATTAACCAAGCGAGTGAGAATTACCGCCGCGCCGAGACTCAACAGCATGGTGATCGCCACCGGCGGCGGCGGCAAAGGCCCGACCGCTGGCAGGCGCAGATAGACGGGCACCGCAACCAAACAAAAAAGAAAGGCACTGATCGCCCAGGCCGGCCGATTGAAACTCAACCAGAAATAACCCGCGCCCGCGGCCAGCGTTGGAATGGCCAATGGTGCCTTTACAAAAACATAGCCAAGAACAAGCCCCAGCCCGGCCACTGCCAGTGCCGACAGCCACATGGCGGGACGATGCCCGGGGCCAGCCCCTTGCCGGATTGACGCTGAATTCGACGGCCCGTTAACCATTACGCCAGCATTGACCCACTCAGCGGTGAAATCTCACTCCGCAATGCCACAACTTAATCAAAATGCAATTCATTTCCTGATTACGCACCTTACTCAGCCGCTTTATTGTCGGTACAAATGGCGAACATTATTGATTTCAATGGGTTTTGCAGTGGCGCGCAACACGGTGCAGTTCCAGAAGGGGCTCAGCGAGCCTGCATTCGAACGGCAGTATGGAACTGAGGAGCAATGCCGGGCTGTGGTCGTGGCTCTGCGCTGGCCGGACGGCTTTGAGTGTCCCGCTTGCGGTGAAACCCGGCACAGTGTGGTGAAGAGCCGTGATCTGTTTCAGTGCACCGCCTGCCGCAGGCAGGCCCCGGTGATCGCGGGGACGATCTTTGCCTCCACCAAAGTGCCGCTGCAGCTGTGGTTTCGTGCGATCTATCATTTCACCCAGAGCAAACAGGGCATCTCCAGTATCGAACTCGGCCGGCGCCTTGGCGTGACGCAGACCACCGCCTGGAAGATCAAGCACAAGCTGAAGCAGGTCAGGCTCGAACGCGATGGCGGCAAGACATTCACCGGGCGTGTCGAAATCGACGACGCCTACCTTGGCGGCCAGCGCAGGGGCGGCAAGCGGGGCCGTGGTGCACCCGGCAAGACACCGTTTGCCGCGGCGGTGGAAACCACCTCTGACGGCAAGCCGGTTCGCCTGAAGCTGCGCCGGGTTACCGGCTTCAGCGGATCCTCGATCTCGGCCTTCGCCAAACGCAGCCTCGGCCCTGACTGCGCCGTGGTCAGCGACGGTTTGCGCTGTTTCACCAGCGTGACCGATGCCGGATGTTCGCATGAGATCATCAAGACAGGTTCAGGCCCCAGGGCTGCCCAAACGCCTGCCTTCAAATGGGTCAACACCGCCCATGGCAACATCAAGGCCGCCATCACCGGAACCTGTCGCTCCATCAACAGGAAGCACGTGCCGCGCTACCTTGCTGAATTCGAATACCGCTTCAACCGGAGATACGATCTCGCCGCCATGATCAAGCACCTCTCGCGGGCAGCAGTGCGAACTCCTCCAATGCCTTATCGACTGCTAAAACTGGCTGAAGTTCATGCGTAATCAGGATGACCTTTAACCGCCGCCGCATCCTTGCGATGGGTAGTACGGCAGCATTCGGAGCGGTGCTTCTCGGGTCCTCCACGACAGGCCTCCGTGCCGCCGAAGGCGACGCCAAGGGCAAGCCCGTCGAATACATCACCTTCGGCCTGCAATTCGAATATCAGGTCGCCATGGTGGAAGGCGTGAAGAAGCGGGCCAAAGAGGCCGGCATCATCCTCAACGTCATCGACGGCAAGGGTGACTCGAACCTGCAGGTCACCCAGGTGCTGGACGCGGTGACCAAGCAGCCCGACGCGCTGCTGATCAATCCGGTGGACGCCACTCTCCTCGTCGCCGGCGTCAAGCGCGCCAACGAGGCGAAGATCCCGGTGTTCATCATGGAGAACGCGCCGCCGGAAGGAGAGTATCTTGGCTTCGTCGACTTCGGCAATGAAGCCGGCGGCGCCATGGGCGCCGATGCGCTCGCCTCGATGATCGGCGGTGAGGGCCGGTTCTCGAAACAAGGGGCTCGGTCGGCTCGGCCCAGGCGCAGGCCCGCCACAAGGGCTTCAACGATCA
>JBKJQD010000408.1:0-8112 GCA_046594125.1 Aestuariivirga sp. | reverse complement strand
GCCCAGCGTATAGTCGCCTGCAGGAGCCTCGGCGTTGATGATGTCGCAGCGCAGCCTCGAGGAATCGCCCACCGCAAGGAAGCGCGGCAGCGTGCCGGAGACGACAATGGGATCGCGCACGATCACGTCGCTCGAGGCATGGCCCACCTTGTCTTTCGTCCACGCCACCGCCATCACGCGCACCGTGCCGTTGAAGGCGGGGATGTCGAAGTCGATGCTGGCGCTGCCATCGGCTGCCACCTTGACGATGCCGGAGAACAGGCTGAGCGGCGGCTGGGTGGGTGGCGGGGCATTGAAGGCCGCGGCACCGTCGCCGCCAGCCCTGATCTTGCCGCGCTCACCCTGCATGCCGTCGATCAGCACGCCATAGATGTCACGCAGTTCGGCAGACAGGCGCTTTTGGTCGAAATAGTATTTTTCGGGCGCAGGCGGATTGTAGCGGGTGAGATTGAGGATTCCGACATCGACGGCGGCCACCGTCACATAGGCCTCTTCGCCCGCCGTAAGTCCGTCGATCTTCAGCGGCACGGCCAGGCGCTGGCGCGGCTTCATCATCTCGACGGCCGACAGCTTGACACCCAGGGTGCGGACATCACGGTCGATGCCGAACCAGGCGACACCCACCGCACGGGCAGGCATGCGCTTGGCTTTCATGTCCATGGGCTTGTAGAGCGAGGCCAGCACATAGGCGCCGGTGCCCCAGCCTTCACCCACGGTGATCGGAACGGTGATGCCGCCTTCGGGCACGTCAATCGCCTGCACCGCCAGCTGGCCGTCACCGATCACCTGGATGGTGGCCTTGCCAGCATAGCGGGCCTCGATCTTCACGTTGATGGTGTCGCCGGTTTTGGCGTCGGTCTTGTCGAGGGCCACCTTCAGCGTGTCGGGCGTCTCGGCCTTGGACGTATCGCCGTAGTAATAGCCCGAGGAGAAATCGATGCTGACCGGCGTCAGGCCGTCAGCGGCGATCTCGATGCGGTACTGGCCCCATGACAAGGTTTGCGACAGGGCGGCGGGCTTGGCCGCGGCGATGTCAACCTTGCCGGTGGCGATCTTGGAGCTGCGGGTGACGGATTCCCAGCGCCAGCTGCCATCGGAATTGAACCACTGGTAATCGGTAGTCAGGCGCTTCAGCGTCCAGGCGGCGGCCTTGACCTCGATAGGCTTGCCGTCCGGATCAACGGCGATCAGTTCGAAGGTGGCGGGCTGGCCTTCGCCAACCGAACCATGGTCGAAGCCGGGCTTCAGCCCCAGCATCGGTTTTTCGGCCTTGACCGGCAGCGAGGCCGTCTGTTCGACGGCGCGGCCACCCGGTTCGCGCATGCGCACCGCGACGTCGGCGCGCAACGGCTTGGTGGTCACCGGCAGGTTGGCGAGGCGCAGGCTGAGGTCGGCATGGCCGTTGATGTCGGTCGGCGCCAGGCCTTCGGCGGATATCTGCAAGGTGTCGACGCGCTCGTCCATCAGGCCGAACTGGTAGTCCTGCCATTGCGGGAAGGGCGTTGCGTCGGAAGCAACGGTCATGTTGGCTTCGAGGTCCAGTCCGGCACCGGGGGCGCCGAAGAGGTAGCGGCCATCGACGGTAAAGTTGGCGCCCTCACCAACGGTCGCCACCGCCGCCTTGGCCTTGAGATCGAAGGCGATGCGGTCAGGGATATAGTCCTCGACCAGGAATGAGGTTTCGCCAACCGGATCGCCATTGGGATCGGTCAGCGCCTTGATGCGCCAGGTGCCGCCCTGGGCCGCGGCGTTTATGGCGATGTCCTGGGTATGGGCGCCGGCCCCCTGGTCGGCGATGGTGGTACGCGAATATTCAACACCGTCCGGGCGCTCGACGATCATTGTCACCGGCGTTCCCGTCATGGCGTTGGCCTTGTCGTTGCGCAGCAGCACCGTGGCGTGGACGGTTTCGCCGCGGCGGTAGACGCCGCGCTCGGCATAGACGAAAGCATCGACGGCGCCGGGCGGGTCGCGGCCTTCGACACCACGGTCGGTCAAATCGAAGGCCGGCTGGGTAAGGTCGATGAAGCTGTAATCGTTCTCGGCACTCTGGGCCACGACCAGAGCCGGAGCGTTGCCGCCTTCGCCCTTCTGCAAGCCGGCGTCAAAGGCGGCGCTGCCCGTCGCGTCGGTTTTCGCGGTGGCCAGCACGTCGTTGTTGCGGGCTATCAGCCGGATCTCGATGTCCTTCATAGGTTCGGCGGTGGCGATGGAGCGGACGGTGACATGCAGCCCGTCCTTGCCGCTGGTGGCCGAAAGGCCGACGTCGGAAACCACGAACCACTGGGTGGCAACGGCATTGTAGTCGTCATCCTGCTGCGCGGCGGGAGACGCGGTCATGACATAGAGTCCGGGCTCAAGCTTGCCCAGCGCCTCGTCCACCGGGAAGGCAGTGGTGATGTCCTCGTTGCTGGGGGCTGGTGTGTCCATCTGGCCTTGCCAGACGAGCTTGCCATTGCGGTCGGCGATGTCGTTGGCGCTGTAGCCGTTGATCTGCGCCCGGAAGTCAGAGCCCAGCACACTGGAAATGAGATTGCGGTCGCCGATGCGGTAGAGCGCCAGTTTGGCGGCCTTGCTGTTGACCGAGATCAGCGGAATGCCGTTCTGGCCGGTGCGCGGCAGGACGTAGCTTTTGCCCGCGAAACGCACCGAGGCGTTGCGGTCCTTCACATAGAACTCGAAATCGAAGTCCTTGGCGAAAACGTCGTCAACCGCCCCCGGCAGACCTTTACGGGCAGTTACAGTGTAGCGTTCGCCGTGCTTCAGGCCTTCGACGCAGAGCCTTGAGCCTTCGGCGGTGACGGCGGCGACGGGACCCGGCTCCTGGGTGAAATAGGGGGTGAAGTCATTGACGGTGCGGGCCACCGGATCGGACAACTCAAAGCAGACGCGCGGCGGAGTGGCGTCATTGTCGACCTTGTAGTCGGTGATGCGGAAGCCGTGCTCGACGCGCATGGTTTCATAGGTCTCGCGGAGCGTTGGCTCTTCGGCGAGCTTCAGGCTCTCCTTGTAGGCCTGCAGCGCCGGGCGCCAGTTTTCGCGTTTGACAAAGCCCTGGCCTGCCACGACGAGGGCTGCTGCTTCATCCTGCGGCGCGCGGGCCAGTGTATAGGCGCGCAGCCCGGCGCCGATCATCAGCGAGGGAATGGCATAGCCGTCCTGGTCGTTGATGGGCGTGCTGAGGCTCAGTTGCTGGGCCAGCTTCAGCCACAGGGCGGCATCGCTGGGGCGCTTGGTCAGAAGTTGTTCAATGGCGGCGGCGGTGAGCCTGGCATTGCCCGTGGTCTCCGCCGTGGCGATGTCGGTTTCGATCTCCGCAGCTATCTTGGTAACGGTTTTGGCAAGTTTTCCAAGCTGATAGTCGTAATCGCTCAGGTAATAGCTGAACTGGTCAACGGGGAAGGGCTTGGCCGCCTGACCGGCGTTGGCTTGCAGCACCATGAGGGCCAGACTGGCGATCAACAGCCAGAATGCTTGCAGGAGGAGACCGGGCCTCGACGGCTGGTGGAAACGGACAGTCATTGCTGGAGTCCTCCGGATATGGCTTTTGTTGCGCCAGCTTGATTGGGCTGCCGGCCCCTTGTCAACGGGGCACCTTAACAGTTCGGCAACCTTTGCGGCAATTTGTTGAAAGCGGCGCGGCTTTTTCAGCGCGGCTTGTCGTCGTCCTGCAAAATGCGCCAGGCAGCACCCTCGAGATCGTCATACTGGCCCGAGCGCAGCGACCAGATGAAGGCGCCAAGCCCCAGTGCGCCGAGAAAAAGGGCTACCGGGATAAGTATCAGAAGGCCGTTCATGCTGCCTCCTTGAGGCTGAGGCCATCGGATGAGCCGGACCTCCCGGCTGCCTTATGGGCCAGCGGGCGGGTTTTGACCAGACCAAGTCTAAGCGCGTTGGCGATGACGATGATCGATGAGGTCGACATGGCGACGGCGGCGACCAGCGGCGAGACGAGGCCCGCCATGGCCAGCGGCACGGCCAGCACGTTGTAACCAACCGCCAGCGCGAAATTCTGCTTGGCGATGCGCTGGGCTTTGGCGCTGGTGTCGATGGCGGTCACAACCGCGCCAATCGACTCGGTCATGAACACGGTTTCGGCGGCGGTGCGGCCGATGTCGGAGGCGGTGGCCGGCGCCATGGAGGTGAAGCCCGCGGCAAGGGCTGCGGCATCGTTGATGCCGTCGCCCACCATTAGCACCTTGCGGCCGGCGGCGCCCAGGGCTTCGACATAGGCGAGCTTCATGCGCGGGCTGGCCCGTGACACGGCGTTTTCGATATGCAAGGCAGCGGCGACGCGGGCCACGGCGGCCTCGCGGTCGCCCGACAGCAGGTGGACGGCAAGGCCTCGCGCTTTCAGGGCGGCAATGGTTTCCGCCGCATCGCCGCGCAGCCGGTCCTGGAACTGGAAGATCACCGGGGACTTCGATCCGCACCGAAAGGCAAATTCGAGAAGGCCCTGGTCTTCAGTCGATTCCGCCATGCCGCACCAGGCACGGCTGCCGAGGCGCAACGCTGCGCCGCGATAGCTGCCTGCCAGCCCGAGGCCCGGATGCTCGGCAGCTTCTGCTATCTCAATCGGCGTCAGGCCGCGGTACTGCACCTCGCGCACCAGGGCCAGCGACAGCGGGTGGCGGCTGACTTGGGCCAGACCTGCCGCAAGGCAGAGCGTTTCGGTGGAGACGGCAAGTGGCGCCAGCAGTTCGGGTTCGCCGCGCGTCAGTGTACCGGTCTTGTCGAAGATCACCGTGTCGACGAGGCTGAGCTTTTCCAGCGCCGCACCATCCTTGATCATCACGCCGGAGCGGAACAGACGGCCCGAGGCGACCACCTGGACAGCGGGCACGGCCAGACCCAAGGCGCAGGGGCAGGTGATGATCAGTACCGCCACCGCCGCCATCAGCGCGTCATGCCAGCCGTGGCCGAGCAGCAGCCAGCCGGCAAGCGTCGCCGCAGCGAGGACATGGACGGCGGGCGAATAGAAGCGCGCCAGCCGGTCGGCCAAGCGGATATAGCGCGACTGGCCCTGTTCAGCGGTTGCCATGAGGCGCACCAGTTCGCTGAGGAAGGTGTCGTTGCCCGCCGCCGTCACTTCAATCGTTACAGGTGCCGTGAGATTGAGTTCACCGGCGTTGACCATGCTGCCGGGCTTGACGGTTTCGGGTGCTGTCTCGCCGGTCAGCAGCGAACGGTCCATATCGCTGATGCCTTCGATGATGCGGCCATCGGCTGGCAGGCGGCCACCTGCTGCAACGGCGACCTTCATGCCGGCTTGCAAATCGCGGGCAGCGATATAGCGGCGCAAACCATCGCTGCCGATCACCGTGGCGCCTTCGGCTGAAAGCGAGACCAGCTGGGCGATGGCCGAGCGGGCCCGCACCCGCATCAACTGGTCGAGATAGCGTCCGGCCAACAGGAAGAAGAGCAGCGTCACCGAGGCATCGAAATAGGTGTGTTCCTGACGGTTGATGGTTTCGAAGAGACTCATGGCCAGGGCGAGCAGCACGCCAAGCGAAATCGGCACGTCCATGTTGACGCGCCCAAGACGCAGCGCGTTGACGGCGGAAGCGAAGAAGGGCCGCCCGGCATAGGCCACGGCGGGAAGTGCAATCATGGCGGAGAGCCAGTGGAACAGGTCGCGGGTGGCCAACTCGGCGCCCGACCATACCGAGACCGACAGCAGCATGACGTTGCCCGCCGCAAATCCGGCAACCGCCAGAGCCTTGAGCAGGGCCTTTGACTCGCGGTCGTCTTTCAAGACGCCGGTCTCGCGCGGATCGAATGGCCTTGCTGCGTAACCCATCGCCCCCAGGCGGTCGATCAGCACCTGCGGTTCAAGGGCGCCCTCGGTGAAGACCACGGTCACACGCCGCCCGGTGAGATTGACGCGAGCACTCTTCACGCCCGCGATCGCCGCGAGCTTGCCCTCGATGTCGGGCATGGAAGCCGCCGAACTGGCTTGCGGCACCAGAAATTCGATGCGCAGCAGACCGGGTCCGGCGGGCGTCAGCCAGCGCTGCGCCTCGTCTCCCTCCAGCCGGAAGGGCTGGAAGAACTCGCCATCAATGGTGCAGCAGGGCAGGGTCATGACTTAGCCTTTGACGAAGAAACGATAGGTCTTCTTGTAGCTTTCGCCCGCCGCATCGGCGGCGTCGATCTCGATTTCCCAAACGCCGGGCTCGAGCTTCACGGGTGCCACATAGGTGCCGGGTGCCGCACTTGCAAAAACCAATTGCTGGTCGAGCTTGTCGGTGGTTGGGCGCCGCAGCTGGCCTAGCACGGTAAGGCCCGGCAGCTTCTCGCCGCCGCGGCCTGAGAAGCTGATGCTGATCTGGCCATCGCCGTGATCAAGACTCACCAGCCAGCCCATCGCCTCCTGGGTTTTGGCATTCGCCAGATCCTTGCCGAAGGACTGGCTGGCGACGTAGCCGTTTTCCACCACAAGGCCCGACCATGTCGAATTGGCGAGATACGCCATCACGAAATTTACGGCGAAGATGACGGCGAAAAACGTCACGATACTGGCCAGCATGTGCTTGCCGGTGAACTGCTTGTGCTCGATCTTTGTGGCCACGGTCATCTCCTAGTCTTTGCCCGGCGCATGGAAACGGGCGGTGAACTTGCCCTGTTCCGGTGTGCCGGTGGCTGAAATCTCCGCCACGTCGAAATGGAAAATGGTAGTTTCGGTTTGGTGTACCTGGGCGTCGGAGGTGGCGACGTAAATCTTCACGGCGCGCAGTTTGTCGGGATCAACCGCGACGTCGAGGGACTGTACGAATTGGCCTTCCTCGCCGACGATTTCCATGGTGGCACCGGGCAGATCGCTGAGCGTGACACGGAAGGTTCGGGCTTCCTGCTTCATGTTGAGGATTTTGACGGTGAAACCGTTGCGGATGCCGCCATCCGACAATTGCACGAAAAGCGGGTTGCGGTCGGCGATGATGTTGACGTCAAGCCGGTCGCGATTGACCAGCGTCACCAGCATGACGAGGCCCACCGCGGCCCAGGCGGAAAAATAGATGAAGGTGCGCGGGCGCAACAGATGCGACCACTCGAATTTTGCTTTCACATCGCCGCCAACATTCTTGGCGTAAAGACTGGTGGTCGAATAGGAGATGAGACCGCGCGGGCGGCCGGTCTTGTCCATCACCGGCTCACAGGCGTCGATGCACAAGGCGCAGTTGATGCATTCAAGCTGGTTGCCGTCGCGGATATCGATGCCCATCGGGCATACCGCGACACAGGCATTGCAATCGACGCAATCGCCAACAGCGAGACCCTGCGCCTCGGCTTTCTTGCGCCCCGCCATGCGCGGCTCGCCGCGCCAGGCGTTGTAGGTGACGACGAGTGATTCCTCGTCAAGCATGGCGCCCTGAATGCGCGGCCACGGGCACATATAGGTGCAGACCTGCTCGCGCATGAAGCCAGCGAAAGTGAAGGTGGTGGCGGTGAGAATGGCGATGGTGAAATAGGCGGCCGGTGCCGCCGTGCCGGTGATCAGTTCACGGAGCAATGTTGGGGCATCGGCGAAATAGAACACCCAGAAACCGCCGGTCGCTATGGCGATTAGCAGCCAAAGCGCCATCTTGATGGTGCGCTTGCCGATCTTGGTGAAGCTCAATGGCGCCGCGTCGAGCTTGATGCGGGCGTTGCGGTCGCCCTCGGCCCAGCGTTCCACCGCCATGAACAGATCGGTCCACACGGTCTGCGGACAGGCATAGCCGCACCAGGCGCGGCCGAAAAGCGAGGTGATCAGGAACAGGCCGACGCCGGCCATGATCAGCAGGCCCGCCACATAGTAGAATTCCTGCGGCCATATCTCGATGAAGAAGAAATAAAAGCGGCGGCTGGCCAGGTCGATGAGGATGGCCTGGTCAGGTGCGCCTTCGCCGCGGTGCCAGCGCAACCACGGCGCCACATAATAGATGCCGAGTGCCACTGCCATGACGATCCACTTCAGGCGCCGGAAGGTGCCGTGCACGTCCTTCGGATGAATTTTTACGCGCGCGGCGTAGAGCGTATGATTCTCCGCCTTGTTGACCGCCTCGACGTCGTGGCGGTCAATGGGCTGGGTGCCGTCGAGTGTATTGATGACCTGGACCATCGTTCCCCAAT
>JBKJQD010000140.1:0-6348 GCA_046594125.1 Aestuariivirga sp. | reverse complement strand
CTGAGGGTGGCGGCCCGCACGGACATTCACGAGGCGCTGGTGTCCTATGAGATACCGCACCGTGGCGGCAAGGACCTGCCCCTGTCGCGCGCCGAGATCGGCGTGTTGCAAGGCAAGGTCATCGGCATCCGCGGCATGGGCTCGGTCGCCCTGTCGCTGGCCTATCTGGCGGCGGGCCGGGTTGACGCCGTGGTGTGCCGCAACATCAATATCTGGGACATTGCGGCTGGCGTCCTGCTGGTGCGCGAGGCTGGTGGTTTTGCTGGCGATTGCGACGGCGAGGCCAATCCGATGGACACCGGCAACATTCTCGCCGCCAACGCCGACCTCCTGCCGCAGTTCAAGCAGGCTCTGAAGGATGCAAGGCAAGCCATTTGAAAGACTGGGAAAATGCCGGATGAACTGAACTGGAAATCGGCCGCCAAGCTGGTCAAGGGCTATGCCAAGGGGAAATTCTCACCCGTTGAAGTGGTGAAAGCCTGCCTGGCCCAGATCGAGCGTCACGACGGAGCAATCAACGCCGTCACCGGCAACCATGCCGAAGAGGCGCTGGCTGCGGCCAAGGCCAGCGAGGCGCGCTGGCATCGCGGCGAACCACAGGGGCCGGTCGATGGCGTTCCGGTCCTCGTCAAGGATCTGCTGCTGGTGCGCGGCTGGAAGACCCTGCGCGGCTCGAAGACGGTTGATCCCGATCAGGCCTGGGACAACGACGCACCCAGCGTGGCGCGTCTGCGCGAATGCGGGGCTGTGCTGTTGGGCGCCACCACGACGCCGGAATTCGGCTGGAAGGGCGTCACCGATTCGCCATTGACCGGCATCACCCGCAACCCCTGGGATCTCAGCAAGACGCCGGGCGGCTCGTCCGGCGGGTCGGCTGCGGCCCTGGCGGCGGGCTATGCGCCGCTGGCACTGGGCACCGACGGCGGCGGTTCGATTCGCATCCCGGCGGGCTTCACCGGCACCTTCGGCCTGAAGCCCTCCTTTGGCCGGGTGCCCGCCTGGCCGCTGTCGCCGTTTGGCACCGTGGCCCACACCGGTCCCATGACCCGCAGTGTGGAAGACGCAGCACTGATGATGAACGTCATTGCCCAGCCCGACGCCCGCGACTGGCATTCCCTGCCCTATGACGGCGCCGACTACACGCGGAAGCTTGCCAAGGGCATCAAGGGCCTGCGCATTGCCTGGAGTCCCCGGCTTGGTTACGTCGACGTCGATCCGGAAATCGCCCGGCTGGTCGCCGCGGCGGTCAAGGTTCTGGCGTCTCTCGGCGCCGAGGACGAGGAGATTGATCCCGGCTTTGAGGATCCCGCCCCCTGCTTCCGCACCCTCTGGTGGTCTGGCGCCCGCGCCCTCCTGGGCCGCCTGCCGGACGACAAGAAGCACCTCCTCGACCCGGCGCTCGCCGATGTCGTGGAACAGGCAAAATCCATATCGCTCGACGACTATCTCGATGCCGTCAAGGCGCGTGGCGCTTTTGGCACGCACATGCGCAAGTTCATGGAAAACTATGACCTGCTGGTCACGCCGACCCTGCCCATCGCGGCGTTTGAAGCAGGGAAACTCTCGCCAGTTGACGACGGCACCGGCAAATGGGTCAACTGGACGCCGTTTTCCTACCCGTTCAACCTGACACAGCAACCAGCGGCCAGCATACCCTGCGGCTTCACCAAGGCAGGCCTGCCCGCCGGGCTGCATGTCATCGGAAAGATGTTCTGTGACCAGACGGTCCTCACCGCCTGCCATGCCTATGAGCAGGCTGGCGGATGGAGCAAGATGCGGCCTTCATTGGGATGAACGCCGCCCCAGCCGCCCCCGGCAGACGTCAGGCGGCGCGCGCCTGCCCTTCAAGCCTGGTGATTTCGTCCTTGATCTTGAGTTTTCTGCGCTTGAGTTCGGCGATTTCTTCATCGCTGGATGCGGGATGGGCTACAGCCTCCGCCAGATCCGCTTCGAGGGCCTTGTGCTTGGCCATCAGTTCACTGAGATGCGCTTGAAGACTCATGCGTTCCTCCGCTCAGGGTTATGTCAACGACGATATGATGACATAGACTTGGGGGCTTGTCGAACACTTGCCAAGGGCATAGGTGAATATTTAACAAACTGGGTTACGCCAGCCTGAGGGGGCCAATGCCGATTCTGGACATGTTGCAGGAGGTGGCGCTGCGCTCCAAGCTGCAGGAGCTGATCCAGCAGCACCGCGATCTCGATGTCGCCATCGACACCCTTGTCGAAAAGGGCACTGGCGACCAGCTCCGGTTGCGGCGCCTGAAGAAAATGAAACTTGAGATGAAGGACAAGATGATGCGCATCGAAAACCTTCTGATTCCCGACATCATCGCCTGAAAACGGAAGCCCCATTGACCCATCCGCCAAAACCTGTTGCCATCATCATGGGCAGTCAGTCCGATTGGGCGACCATGAAGCACGCCGCCGATACGCTCGATGCCCTGGGCGTCGGCCATGACAGCCTGATTGTCTCCGCCCACCGCACGCCCAAACGCCTCTATGATTTCGCCACCTCGGCCAAATCCATGGGCTTCAAGGTGGTGATCGCCGGTGCGGGCGGTGCCGCCCACCTGCCCGGCATGACGGCGGCGATGACCATACTTCCCGTCTTCGGCGTACCGGTCGAATCGAAAGCCCTGTCCGGACAGGATTCGCTCCTCTCCATCGTCCAGATGCCGGCCGGTATTCCAGTCGGCACTCTGGCCATCGGCAAGGCTGGAGCGGTCAATGCCGCCCTCCTCGCCGCCAGCGTCCTGGCCCTGGCGGATGAAGCACTCGCCAAACGGCTGGAGGACTGGCGCGCCGCCCAGACCGCCGCCGTGGCCGAACGCCCCAAGGATGACGCCTGATGCGCCTGTCTTCGCCGCTTCCCCCCGGCAGCACCGTTGGCATCCTGGGTGGCGGCCAGCTTGGCCGCATGCTGTCCCTTGCCGCAGCCCGGCTTGGCATCAAGTGTCATGTCTTCGCCCCCGAGCACGACAGCCCGGCCTTCCACGCCGCTGCGGCCCGCACGGTTGCCAGCTACACCGACTTCGCCGCCCTCAAGGCATTTGCCGACAAGGTCGATGTCGTAACCTATGAATTCGAGAACGTGCCGAGTGAGACCGCCGGTTTCCTGGCCGGCCGGGTGCCGCTGGCCCCGGGTGTCGCCGCCCTGCAAACCGCCCAGGACCGCATCGACGAGAAGACCTTCCTTTCCGGTCTGGGCCTGCCCGTGGCGCCCTTTGCCGCCGTCACCGACGAGGCTTCCCTCGATCAGGCCATCAGGACCATCGGCCGGCCCTCCATTCTGAAAACCCGGCGTTTTGGCTATGACGGCAAAGGCCAGACGAA
Organism: Aestuariivirga sp.; assembly: GCA_046594125.1. Lineage (GTDB taxonomy): Bacteria > Pseudomonadota > Alphaproteobacteria > Rhizobiales > Aestuariivirgaceae > Aestuariivirga. The sequence goes on along the minus strand of JBKJQD010000140.1, from coordinate 3,009 downwards.
GATCGACGGCAACAAGAGTGCCGCCGCCGCCTGGGCCGACATCGGCAAAGCCCCTGCCGTGCTTGAAGGCTTCGTCACCTTCGACAGGGAAATCTCGGTCATAGCAGCCCGCGGCTGGGACGGCGCCATCGCCGTCTATGATGTGCCCGAGAACCACCACGCCAGCCATATCCTCAAGACGTCCACGGTTCCGGCCCGCATCTCGCCCGAAACCGAAGCCCAAGCCCGCGACATCGGCCGCCAGATCACCGCCGCACTGGATTATGTCGGCGTCATCGGGATCGAACTCTTCGTCTCAGGCACTGCCCTGGTGGTCAACGAGATTGCCCCCCGCGTCCACAATTCCGGGCATTGGACCATGGACGCCTGCCTGGTGTCGCAGTTCGAACAGCACATCCGCGCCATCTGCGGCTGGCCGCTGGGCAATCCCGAGCGCCATTCCGACGTGGTCATGACCAACTTGCTGGGTGATGACGCCAATGGCTGGGAGCGTCTGGCCCGCGAACCGGGTACCGCCTTGCACCTGTATGGCAAGACCGAAGCCCGGCGCGGACGAAAAATGGGCCACATCAACCGTCTGACCCCTCGACAGCCCTAGAGAGCTGTGCTATCCCGCCGCCACTTTTGGGAAGACCAACGGCTTTTCCCCTTTGCCAGTTCAACCATTTGTGACCAGATCAGAGGTATCGCTTGCAAGTCGTAGTCCGTGACAACAATGTCGACCAGGCCCTCAAGGTGCTCAAGAAGAAGATGCAGCGCGAGGGCATTTTCCGCGAGATGAAGCTCCGCGGAGCCTATGAGAAGCCTTCCGAAAAGAAGGTCCGCGAAAGGGCCGAGGCGGTACGCCGCGCCCGCAAGCTGCAGCGCAAGAAGCTGCAGCGCGAGGGCCTGCTGCCCATGCCAAAGAAGGTCGAACTGCCGCCGCGCGGACCGCGCGTCCAGCAGTAACCTCACTTCAGCAAAGTTAGTCCGGAAGCCGCCCTCGCCAGAGGCGCGGCTTTTTTGTTGCGCCATATGTGGCAGCGCCGTGTCAAATGCCGCTGCCGCCGCAACTTTGCCGCAACCGGCCACAATTCGGCAGCGCCCCCGTCAAACGCCCGTGAGAATCGGCGATCAGGTTAACGCCAGATGAACGGCGCATTCAGCTTGGGTTCCAATTCCCCCAGCTAGTGTCCTCAACACTGGAACTGACGAGAGGGAATTGAACCATGGTCCGCTACACACTCTTCATCGCCGCCGTCCTCGGAACCGCCGCCACGGCCTTCGCCGCGGTTCAGGCCGCTCCGGACGCCCAGCAGATTTCCACCGCCCGCATGACGGTGATCGAAAAGAATGACGTCTTCCCGGTCCTTGGGCCGATCATCGTCGAGGAATGTGCCGTGGAGGACTGTTCCGACGTTCAAATCTGATTGGCGATCCTGATTGGTTTGTCGGGCGGCGACGCCAGGCAACCCGGAGCGCGGAGCGGCAAGCTTTCAGCAAAGCCCCCTCTCGCGAAACTTGAATTTCCGCGCTCCGGTTACGATATCTACTTTACGTTTCCCCAGGCAGTGCTTCCCCCCATCCCCTGCAACAACTGCCTGCAACTCGAAGACCCCGGCATGATCCGGGGTCTTTTTTTACGCGGCGGGGCGTCGCTGTAAAAATCTTTACAGTGGAACTTCCACCTGTGACGGGCGTTACAGTTTCATGGGACGGATCGGCATAGTCTGTGTCCAACATAAGCCGGAACACCGGCAAGCCTCTGGAGACGTCACCATGATCCGCTACAGCCTCTTCATCCTCGCCGTGCTAGGCTCAGCCGCGACCGCCATTGCGGCCATCGCTCCCGGCAACACGGTGGTCCAGTACGACGCCAGTCACGTAACGGTGATCGAAAAGAACCAGGCCTTCCCGCAGTTTGGCCCCTTGGTGGTCGAGGACTGCGCCGCCGAGGACTGTTCCGACGCCGGCTGATTGACCCTTTATTCCCAAGGCGGCCATCCCCTGCAAACCCAGCCGCCTGAACTTGGGGCCCCGGTCATGTCCGGGGCCCACATCTTCCGCCTCCGATACCCCGAATGTTAACGCCAGATGAACGCCGCATTCAGCATTGGTTCCACTGCCGTGCTGCATCTTCAACTCAACACTGAACGTTCTCTTTGAGAGGAGAGAAAAATGAAGACCCTGATCGCCACCGCTGCACTGACCATCATGTTCCTGTCAGCTGGAGCTTTCGCTGGCAGCAATGCGCAACACACCCCGGCCAACCTGGTGGTGGACGCGGCGCACATCACGGTGATCAACAAGAACATGGCCTGGCCCCTGCCCGGCCGGATCAGCGTCGATGCCTGCCAGTTCAGCCGCTGCATCGATATTTAAGTTCCCCCCATTCTCCAGCAAGTGACCGCTGCCATGAAAAACACCGCCGCCTTGATCCTGTTACTCGCCGCCTGCCAGGCGCTTCCGGCTGAGGCCTCGGTGCGCAATTTCTTCGCGCCGCAATGGCAGGGCGCAAGGCTCGATGCCTGCCTGTCCGGCAAGACATCCTGCGGCAAACCCGTGGCCGACGCCTTCTGCAAGACCGAAGGCTTCGACACCGCCATCCTGTTCCAGCGCGAGCCAGGCCTGCTCACCCGCCAATTCGATTCGAGCCAGCGCTGCGAAGGTGCTTTATGCACATCTTTCAAGCAGATCAAATGCTACTCGGCAAAGGGTGATCTGGCGGGCCTTGAACAACCCGGCGAATAGGCTTGGAATCCCCGGTTGCATTGTGTAGGGAACCCCAAATACAGGTTCCCCAGACATGCCCAGACGCACTGACATCAAATCCATCCTCATCATCGGGGCTGGACCGATCATCATCGGCCAGGCTTGCGAATTCGACTATTCCGGGACCCAAGCCTGCAAGGCGCTGAAGGCCGAGGGCTACCGCATCATCCTGGTGAATTCCAATCCGGCCACCATCATGACCGACCCGGATCTGGCGGACGCCACCTATATCGAGCCGATCACCCCCGAAGTCGTCGC
>JBKJQD010000081.1:0-6716 GCA_046594125.1 Aestuariivirga sp. | reverse complement strand
AGTCTTCTTCTCGGAAAAATCACTGCATGACAGTGGCGAGGTGGCGGACGCCATCGCCGATCTGCGGGCCGCCGGTCATGTCTATCAAGGCAGCCTGCCGCCGCCCAAGGGCGAGGTTCCGGAAGACTGGGAAGATCGCGAGCAGACCCTGTTCCGGGCCACGGCTTTCGGCGATGACATCGACCGGCCGCTGCTGAAATCCGATGGCAGCTTCACTTACTTCGCCTCCGACGTCGCCTATAGCCGCAACAAGATCAAACGCGGCTACAAGGAACTGATTTATGTGCTCGGCGCTGACCATGGCGGCTATGTCAAGCGGCTCGAGGCGGTGGCGGCGGCTCTGGCTGGTCCAGGGGCCGTCGACGTCATCGTGCGGCTCTGCCAGCTGGTGAAGCTCTATCGCGGCGGTGAACCGGTGCGCATGTCGAAACGTGCCGGTGAGTTCGTTACCCTGCGCGAGGTGGTTGATGAAGTCGGACCCGATGTGGTGCGCTTCATGATGCTGTTCCGCAAGAACGAGGCACCGCTCGATTTCGACTTCGCCAAGGTCACGGAGCATTCGAAGGACAACCCGGTTTTCTATGTGCAATATGCCCATGCCCGCACCTGTTCGGTGCTGCGCAATGCCCTTGAAGAAGGAATCGCCGGGGGTGAAGTGGACTTCAGTTTGCTCACCGATCCGGCCGAAATGGATGTGGTGCGCCGCATTTCAGGCTATCCGCGCCTGCTCGAAGCCGCCACCGTGGCCCATGAACCCCACCGGATTGCGTTCTATCTCTATGAGTTGTCAGGCGAATTTCACGCCTTGTGGAACAAGGGCAAAGAGTCGCCGCATTTGCGGTTTATTGTTAAAGAAGATGTCAACACCACCACATCGCGTCTCGCATTCTTGCGTGTGATTCGCTATGTTTTGGCCAATGGCCTTCGGATCCTCGGTGTAAGGCCAGCCGACGAGATGTAGAAGCGAAACGGCTGACATGGATCAGGACTCGACGAACGGCGCGACGAGCGACAAACGCAACTGGCGGGAACGCCTCGGGATTGGCACACGCGATATGCCCAAACTTTCTGATGAATTCAAGTCGCAGCCGCCAGCGCAACCGGCGGCAAAAGCCGTTGCCCCGGCATCGCCGCGGCCAGTGACCAAGCCTCCCCAGGCCGTAACCCGCCCGGCCCCCATGGCACCGCGCGCGGTAACAACGCGTCCAGCTCCTGCTCCGGTCAATGGCCAGCAGCGTGCCAATGGCGGCCACACCCAGGTGCCGCCGTCACCGTCACAACAGGCTTTGGCCGAGAAATTGCGCGCCCAGCGTGCCGCAGCGGAAAAGCTCGCGGAGCAGCGCGTGCAAGCCGCCCGCGAACGGGCCGAAGCCAAGCCCGCGCCGGCACCCGCCGCCGAACCATCGCTCGGCTTGACCCGAAGCAAGCCACCCGAACCGCGGCCTGCCGAACGAACTGCTGAACCTTCGGTTGGAACAGTGCCGCCGCAGCGCCCAAAATTCAGTTTCGCCGATGACGAGGCAGGCCGCCGCGAAGCTGCTGCTGAACCGCCGCCGTCACTGACGCAGCGCCCGGCTGGCACCAGCAGCCCGTTGCTGCCGCCGCGCCCGGCCTTGGGTGGTGAACGGACACAGCCACCGTTCCTGCGCCCGGCAGCCCCGCTTGGCCAGCAGACCATGCGCTCCGAACCGCCGATGGGCTATCGGCCGATTGATCCGTCCACTGGCTATTCACAGCCGCCCGCCCGTCCGCCATCTGGCACGGTGCGTCCCTATGCGAGCGATCCTTCGGTCTATCCTGGCCGCCTGCCGCTGCGGCCACCGTCTTATGATCCCTATTCCCGCGCTCCGGAACCCGGACCCTATATCCAGGATCCCTATGGCGACGACCAGCGTGTCGACCCACGCCTCAGCCGCCCGCCGGTCCCGCGTGGCCGTGCCCGGGCCCATGAACCCGAGCAGGAAGAGGTGTTCGAGGACGAAGCGCCGCCGCGCCGCCGCGCCAGCGCCCGCGACTACCAGAGCGCCTATCGTGAAGGGCCGGAGGAAGAGCATTATGAAGACGACCGCCGCCGCTCCAGCGGCCCGTGGCTGCTGCTTGGCTTGCTGCTGTTTGCAGCAATCCTGATCGGTGGCGGCATCTGGTATTACAACACCAAGATCAAGCCCGGCACGCTGGCCAATCAGACGGCGACCGACAGCGTTCCGGTTGTTGCGGCACCCGATCAGCCGACGAAGACCGCGCCCGAGCAGCCCGTGGATGCCCAGAGCGGCGCTCCCGCTGTGAAGAAGAAGCAGATTTACGACCGCATTGTCGGTGACCAGGAAGTAACCGGCGACCAGGTGGTGCCCACCGAGGAAGTGCCAATCCAGCCCGAGCCGGCAGCGGCTCAGGATCAGGGCGGCAGCCTGCCGGCGGCGACCAATATCCCGCAGCCAGCGGCTGGCACCGCTGCCCAGCCATTGCCTGATGATATTGCCCCGCTGCCGCTGCCGCCGCCTCCCGGCAGCGACACCCAGGGCAGCCTTGACCAGAGTGGCATCGAGAAGATGGCAACCGCCGCCTCTTCAGACCCGCCAGCCCTGCCGCCGCCAGAATCGGCCATTGCAGGTGCGGCGAATACTGAGCAGGCGTCGCCGCCTTCCCCGGATGCGCCTGCCGTAACCGAAACCCCCGTGGTCACCGAAACCCCGGAACTGGTTACCCCCGTCAAGCCCGCCAAGGCCAAGGCCGCCACGGTCAAATCCGCCAAGAAGAAGGTTACCACCGCCGCGGTGCCGAGCAATGACGCCAGCACTGAGCCTCTCGTTCTTGTGCCGCCATCCCAGGACGGTTCGCCCACGCAAGGTGCTGATACCGCCATTCCCGCCGATTCCGTGGCACAGCCAGCCCCGGCGCCCGAGCCGGTGAAGAAGAAAAAGACAATTTTCGACCTGTTCAAGGGCACCAGCGCTGAACCCGCCCAGCCGGCCCAGCAGCAGGTTGCCTCCGCCGAACCCCAGCCGCTGCCGGAAGCCCAGCAAGCCGAGCCCGCTCCTCAGGTAAAGCTGGCGGCCAAGCCCGCCACAGCACCTTCGGGGTCTGGCTATTACGTCCAGCTCGCCTCCTTCCGCACCCAAGGCGAAGCCCAGTCGGAGTATGCCCGTTTGCAATCCGAACACGCCGGCATCATCAACGGTGTTGCCTCGAACATCAGCGAGGCAACCGTGGCTGGCAGCACACGTTATCGCGTTGGCCTTGGCCCCATGGCTTCGCGCGAGCAAGCCGCCAAGCTGTGCAATTCGCTGTTTGCGGCGGGTGAGCGCGATTGCCTGGTCCGCACCCAGTAACGGCAATCGTCCAAGTCCCATGACCGCCATTGGCGCCTTCATCTCCGGCTGTGCCGGAACCGCATTGTCCGAACAGGAAACGGCGTTTTTTCAGCGCACCAACCCCTTCGGGCTGATCCTCTTCCGCCGCAATTGCGAATCTTCCCTTCAGTTGAAGGCGCTGACTTCGGCATTCCGGCTGGCGGTGGGGCGGCGCGATGCCCCGGTGTTTGTCGATCAGGAGGGCGGACGCGTTCAGCGCCTCGGGCCGCCATCCAACTCCTGGCGCAAGTATCCGCCCGCCCGTGCCTATGGCGGCGTCTATGACAGCGACCCGCTGCGCGCCCTGCGCAGCGCCCGCCACGTTGGCCGCCTGATGGCCGAAGACCTGATCGAATCGGGCATCACCGCCAATTGCGTGCCGCTGCTTGATGTGCCGCAAGCCGACGGCCATGGCATCATCGGTGACCGCGCCTACAGCATGAACCGCGACCACATCATGGCGCTGGCCCGCGCCCACGCGGCGGGCTTTAGCGACGGCGGCGTCCTGCCAGTGATGAAGCACATTCCTGGCCATGGCCGCGCCCGCGCCGACAGCCACCATGATCTGCCGGTGGTCGAAGCCACCAAGGCCGAACTGGCGGCGGTCGATTTTCCGCCCTTCGCCGCCTTCGCCGATTGCCCCATGGCGATGACCGCCCATGTCGTGTTCACGGCGCTCGATAAATCAGCGCCAGCAACCCTGTCGGCCAAGATTATCAAGTCGGTCATCCGCGAACAGATCGGTTTTCGCGGCCTGCTGATGACCGATGATCTGTCGATGAAGGCCCTGTCCGGCAGTTTCACTGAAAAGACAGAGCGCGCCTTGAAAGCCGGTTGCGATGTCGTACTCCATTGCAATGGTCATCTGGATGAGATGGAAGAGGTGGCCGCCGCCTCAGGCGTTCTCAAGGGCAAGTCCCTGCGCCGCGCCAGGGCCGCACTCAAATCCGCCCGCAAACCGCAAGTCTTCGACCGCAAGGCGGCGCTGAAAGACCTCGACGCCCTTTTGCCGGGGTGAAACTGGGGATAAGTTCCGTTAGAGGCGTCGAATCATCGGGCGTCCCTTGGTATTCACGATGGCAACAATGAGGAGTATCACGGCTTGACAGGCCCGCAGCACAAAAGCCCGGATGGATTGGTTCCGGCCAGCGATACCTGGGCCGAAGACACTGGTCCTGTGCGTGTGCAGCCGGACGCCGCCGGACCGGAAACCCTGATCGTCGACGTCGGCGGCTTCGAAGGCCCGCTCGATCTTCTTTTGGAGCTGGCCCGCCATCACAAGATCGATCTCAAGCAGATTTCCATTCTGGCGCTGGCCGAGCAATATCTGGCCTTCATCGAAAATGCCCGCAAGCTGCAGCTTGAACTGGCCGCCGACTATCTGGTGATGGCGGCGTGGCTCGCCTATCTCAAATCGCGCATGCTTATCCCGGTCCCACCCGGCAGCGAAGAGGCCGAGCCCGAGGACCTGGCGGCGCGCCTTGCCTTCCGCCTGCAGCGGCTGCAAGCCATGCGCGATGCCGCAGCCAAGCTCATGTCGCGCAACCTGCTGGGACGCGATGTCTTCGCCCGGGGCGCTCCCGAGCCATTGGTCTTCGATACCAAGCGCCAATATGCCGACAACCTCATCGATCTGCTGAAAGCCTATGCCGAGCGCCGCCAGAACAAGATGCGGCGTCAGTCCTATACGGTGCGCAAGCTGCCCACCTGGTCGATCAAGGAGGCGCGTAGCGCTCTGGAGCGGATGATCGGCGCGATGAATGACTGGGGCACCTTCGATAGCTGGCTGGCGGAATACCTGATCGAGCCCGGCATGCGCCGTTCGGTGACCGCCTCGAGTTTCACCGCCAGCCTCGAACTGGCGCGCGAAGGCGTGCTCGATCTTCGCCAGGACGGGCCGTTCCGTCCGATCTATCTGCGCCGCCGCGTCCATGCGGCCTGAGGCGCGTCCGTGCAGGAGTACATGACATGACGACCAACCCGGCCATGGTTGAGAACGAAATCGAAGACGAGGCGGAAATCACCGCCGACGCGGAGCAGGACTCGGCCATCGTCACCATGCATCCGCGCGCCGATCGCAACCAGCACCTGCGTATCGTCGAAGCCGTGCTCTTTGCCGCCGCCGAACCCGTCGACGCCGCGCGCCTCGCCTCCTTCCTGCCGGAGGGCACCGACATCGCGCCCTTGCTGGCCGACCTCCAGGCCAATTTCGCCAACCGTGGCGTCAATCTGGTGGAAGTGGCGGGCAAATGGACCTTCCGCACCGCCGAAGACCTGAGCTTCCTGCTGCGCCGCGAGCAGGTGGAGCAGCGCCGCCTGTCCAAGGCCGCCATGGAAACGCTTGCCATCATCGCCTACCATCAGCCGGTGACGCGAGCCGAGATCGAGGATATTCGCGGCGTTACCATTTCCAGAGGAACACTCGATACGCTGATGGAAGTGGGCTGGGCCCGTATGCGCGGCAGGAGGCGCACCCCCGGCCGCCCGGTGACCTATGGCACCACTGAAGCTTTTCTCAGCCATTTCGGATTGGCCGAGGTCAGCGATCTGCCGGGCCTGCAGGAACTTAAAGGGGCGGGGCTCCTCGAAGCCAACCTGCCGCCCGGCTTCGACATGCCGATCCCGCGCGGCAGCGACGAACTCACCGCCGAAGAAGACCCGCTCGACGGCAGCGAACTGGAACAGCCGCCACTGGAAATGCATTTGCCAGAACCGGGCGAAGAGCCGCCAACCGAGGGCTGAGCGGGGGTTCCCCAAAATTCCCTTCTCCCTGCACAACGTGCGGGGAGAAGGTCCGGCGAAGCCGGGGATGAGGGGTATCTGTCCGCGCATACCGCAAGCAATTGAGTGCGCTGACGCACCACCCCTCATCCGCCCTGTCGGGCACCTTCTCCCCGCCGGAGGCGGCAGGGAGAAGGGCAAAGCCGCCCCCGGCCATTTACCTTAACTCTTCACTGTCCAGCCAATATACCAAGCGTTTACCATGACTTACGCTGGTAATTTTGGGCTATTTTGCATAAAACTGTAGGGGAAATAGAAACGCTCGCGAAACTCCACTTTCATGAGCGGAACTCCCGGCGGGACGGTGCGGACTGCACCTCCAGACTGTCCCGCCAGCCCCATTCGAGGCGCAAGCCTTACTGAAAACCCCGCGCATCAGGTCCGCCGCATCTCCTGAGACGAGGGGCCCGCCGGTCCGGGCCGGAATTGGGTGGCCTCCCCAGTTTCACCAACCCGGACCGGCACCACTTTAACAAACCGGTCTCCAGAAACACCAAAGGCACCGCTTGCGGGCGGTGCCTGTGTATCCGATATGGAAACCGGATTACTTGATCTTGGTTTCCTTGAACTCGACATGCTTGCGCA
>JBKJQD010000023.1:0-2610 GCA_046594125.1 Aestuariivirga sp. | reverse complement strand
GTCATGGAATTCAGAAATCCGTCGGTGCCCCACCCTCGCGCTTGCGGCGCTCGACGAAATCATTGATCTCGTCTCGGGTGGCGGGGTTAATGACGGGTTCCTGATATTCGGCAAGGGCCTGCTTCCACACGGCATTGGCTTTCTGCCAGGCCTCGGGCTTTCCGGCGGCGAGCCATTGCTGGTTGTTGCGCCAGTCCGAGACGATTGGCGCATAGAAGGCGTCGGAATAGCGCGCCAGGGTGTGCTGGGCGCCGAAGAAATGCCCGCCCGGCCCCACTTCGCGGATGGCGTCGAGGCCGAGCGAGTCCTGGTCGGTGGCCAGCGGCTTCATGAATTCCATCACCATCTGAATCAGGTCGCAATCGAGAATAAACTTTTCGAAGCTTGCCACAAGCCCGCCTTCCAGCCAGCCGGCACCGTGCATGACCAGGTTGCCGCCGCCCATGGTGACGCCCCACAATGAAAACACGCTCTCATAGGCGGCCTGGGCATCCACCGTATTGGCGGCACAGGTGTTCGAGGTGCGGTAGGGCACGTTGTAACGCCTGGCCAGTTGACCGCCGACAATACAGGCCTTCATGTATTCCGGCGTTCCGAAAGCGGGAGCGCCGGATTTCATGTCGACGTTCGAGGTGAAGCCGCCATAGATGACGGGCGCACCTTTGCGCACCACTTGCGTGAAGGCCATGCCAGCCAGCGCCTCGGCGTTCTGCTCGACAAGAGCGCCAGCCACGGTCACCGGCGCCATGGCGCCCGCCAGGGTAAACGGCGTGATGCAGATGATCTGGTTTCTCGCCGACATTTCCATGATGCCGCGCAGCATCGGCGTATCGAGTTTCAGCGGCGAGTTGGTATTGACGATCGAGAACAGCGAGGGTTCCCTCTCGAGTTGCTCATGGGAAATTCCGCGCGCGATGCGGGCGATTTCGATGCCGTCAAGAATGCGCTCGGCGCCAAGCGAATAAGCGTGGAAGGGCTTGTCGGTGAGCAGCACCATGTCGCGCAGGGCTTCGAGATGGCGCACCGAGGCGTGGATGTCGATGGGCTCCACTGGATAGCCGGAAACAAATCCGATGCAATTGAAGTATTGCGCCAGCTTCAGAAAATTCTTGTAATCGGCATGGGTGCCGGGGCGGCGGCCATTGTCCATGTCGGAGCAATTGGGCGGGCTGCCCACCGTGCCGAACATCATGCTGTTGCCGCCAACCGTCTGGTTGTTTTCAGCATTGCGGGCATGGAAGGTGAATTGCGCCGGAGCCGAAGCCATCAGTTCATCGATCATCGCCGGATCGAAACGCACACGCTCGCCTTGCACATCGGCACCGGCGGTCTTCAACAGGTCGCGGGCTTCAGGAAGCGTGAAGTCCATGCCGATTTCGGAGAGCACCTGAAGCGAGGCGCGATGGATTGCTTCGAGTTCATCGGCGGAGACGATCTGCATGGGCGGGAACAGGCGCTCGACCTTGCGGCGCGGCAACTGGGGAATGGCGTGCTTGCCGGTATTGCCGCCGCGCCTGGCGCCCTCGCGTCTGGTGCGGCGCGTGGTTTCCATGCTCGACGTTTCCACAACGGGTTCGGTCACTGTCATTTTCCTTTTTCACGATAGGGTTCGAGCATTGGATCGGCGTTGATCTGCTTGACCAGCCAATCCTCGAAACGCTTGATCTTGGGCTTCATGCGGTTTTCGCCTTTGCAGGCAAAGAGCCAGTTGTGGCGGTGCGGAACCTTCAGCGCGAAGGGCTGCACCAGGCGGCCCATCTTGATTTCCTCGGTAGCGAAGGGACCGATGGTCATGGCCACACCCCTGCCCTCAATGGCCGCTTCCTGGGCCAGGATATAGCTGTCGAAGGCCAGCCGGTCGGACAGCTTGATGCCGGTGACACCCGCCTCTTCAAGCCAGATATGCCAGTCCTCTTCCGCCGTGTAGACATAGAGCAGCTTGTGCTTCTTCAGGTCCCGCGGCGTCATGATAGCGTTGGGGCCGCGCAGCAGATCGGGCGAACACACTGGTGTCAGCATGGAGCGGAACAAGGTGCGGTAGTGGTGATCCGGGGACCGGTTGCGGGCCAGCACGAATCCGGCATCGACGTTCTTCTCGTCGAAGTCCCAATCGAAATAGGACGTGGACAGACGAATTTTCATATCGGGGAAGCGGCGCTCGAAATCATGGAGCCTGGGGATCAGCCACTTGAGGGCGACGGTGACATAGACCTGCACGGTCAGTTCATTGTCGGCGGCCGGCGGCCGCAGCGCCCGGGTCTGGGCTTCGATCTGGTCGAAGGCATCGCGCACCACGGGGTAATAGGTCTGCCCGGCCTGGGTCAGTTCGGCGCGACGGGCATCGCGGCGGAAAAGCTGGATGCCGAGCCGTTGTTCCAGTGACTTCACCTGATGGCTGACCGCCGAGCGGGTGACACCAAGTTCGCCAGCGGCCAAGCGAAAACTGCCAAGCCGGGCAGCGGCCTCAAAGGCAGTGAGCGCACGTAATGGCGGGAGGTCGCGTCTGGCCAAGTTTCTTCACCACGGTTAATTGTTGCGTTCATATCATCATTGAATTCGTTAGGTTAAGCGGAATGACTGGCGCAGGGCCAGTCAAAATGGTGAATTTTT
>JBKJQD010000402.1:0-6243 GCA_046594125.1 Aestuariivirga sp. | reverse complement strand
CCAGACTGTTGAGCGTGAACACCCCCGACGACTTCGTGGCGGGCCTCGCCGATATGCATGTCAACCGCCCGGAACTTGGCGTGGCTGGCCCCCACCTGTATCCCTTCGGCGGCTTCGACAAGCTGTTTGACTGGCTGGGGCCGAAGCTTGCGTGATGAGGTCGTCTGCCCTATATAGGTAGCAGGCAGCAAATCAGGTAGCAACCACATGGCCCTCAGCATCAAAAACCGCGAAGTCGAGGAATTGGCCCGGGAACTGGCGCGGATCACCAAAAAGCCGATCACCGAAGCTGTTCGCGATGGCCTGCGGCGCGAGGTCGAGCGGGCGAAAGTCATTGCGAGGATGGTGCCCGCACGGGATGACCGCGTCGAACGAATCATGGAGATTGGCCGGCGCTGCGCGGCGTTGCCGGATGTGAGCAACATGAGCGATGACGAAATCCTCGGCTATGACGAAAATGGCATTCCAAGCCAATGATCGTCGATACTTCGGCGCTCGTCGCCATCCTCCGAAACGAACCTGAAGCGCTAATTTTTGCTGCTACGCTGAACGCGGCAAGAAGGAAGATGATTGCGGCTCCGACTTACCTCGAGTCCGCAATGGTCATGGTTGGCAGGAAGTCGGCGGGAGGCAAAATAGCCCTTGATGAATTACTGGCAGAGGCCGGGATCGAAATTGTCCCATTCGACTCCGATGCCGCAAGAATTGCTGTTGAAAGTTTCATCCGCTTCGGCAAGGGCCGCCATCCGGCGGGCCTGAACTTCGGCGACTGTATTTCATACGCGCTCGCCAAAACCGAAATCATGCCGCTGCTGTTCAAGGGCGATGACTTTCGGCTGACCGATGTGGAAACCGCTCTCTAGACCGCCACCGCCTGCGCCCCGAACAGCTTGACCTTGGCCGCTTGGCGCGCCGTGGCGCAAAGGAAATCCCAGGCGTATCCGGCATAGGAGCGGAAAACGTAGATATCGAAGACCTCGTCCTCGACCACATGCAGCAGGGCGGCGATTTCGGCATAGCGCATGCGCCGCGCCGTGCCCGGCCCATACTCGCCGTTCAGCAGGTCGAGCGAACAGCCCTTCATCAGGACCTCGCGCACCCCTTCACCCTCCACACGGATGACGGCGCGCATGTCCGAGACATCAACGGCCAGCGCGTAAATGCCGCCCAGCGCCTGGCGCAGCGCCGCCAGCAGTTCATTGGTTTTGCTCCGTGTACAGAGGATCAGCCACTGGTCGGTGGACAGCCATAGTACCTTGATGCCGCCCCACGATACGCTGCTGCGCGGCGCCTTGGGCAAATCCAGCCCCAGGACTTCCTTTGCCGCCGCCATGAACTTGCGGTCCGAGGCAATGCCGCGCAGGTCGATCATGCCGCGGTCGGCGATCTCGCGGATTACCACGGAGAGGCCCTGCGGCGGTGCCACATGGGCCAATGCCGATTCAAATTGCAGCTCAGACATTCAGCCGGCCTCCTTCCTTGTCGTAGAATACCGGATCGACGATTTTGGCCTTGACCACCTTGCCGCCCGGCAGCGGGAATGAAATCGTCTCGCCCATCCGCGCCCGGCCATTCTGGATCAGCGCCATGGCAATGGAGCGGCCAAAGGTGGGCGAGTGGTAGCTTGATGTGACCTGGCCAATCATCTCCATCGGCGGCTTGTCCTTCACGGCTCTAACCGCATAGGCGCCGTCGGGGAGAACTTCGTTCGGCTCCTCGGTGAGGAGACCCACCAGCTGCTTGCGGTCTGGCCCCTTGAGATAGGGTTGCTCCAGCGAGCGCTTGCCGATGAAGTCGGTCTTCTTCTTGGAGACGAGACCGTCGAGACCGACGTCGATAGGCGTCGTCGTGCCATCGGTTTCGTCGCCGACCACGATGTAACCTTTCTCGGCGCGCAGCACATGCAAGGCCTCGGTGCCATAGGGTTCAAGGCCGAATTCGGCACCCGCCGCGATGATCTCGTTCCACAAGCCACGGCCCAGATTGGCGGGCGTTGCCACTTCGTAGGACAGTTCGCCCGAGAAACTGATACGAAACAATCGTACCGGGTAAGGGCCGAGCTTGCCTTCCATGAAAGACATATGCGGCAGCGCTTCATGCGAAATGTCGAATGACGGCTCAAGCTTCATCAACACGTCACGCGCCTTGGGGCCGGCGATGGCGAACTGCGACCACTGCTCGGTGACTGGAGTCACGAACACCTTGTAGTGCGTCCATTCGGTCTGCAGCCATTCCTCGAGCCACGCCGCAATGCGGTCAGCGCCGCCCGAAGTGGTGTGCATCAGGAAGTGATCATCGGCGAACCGCACCGTGACGCCGTCGTCACTGAGGAAGCCCAGCTCGTTCATCATCAGGCCATAGCGGCACTTGCCGATTTTCAGCGTCGAGAACATGTTGGTGTAGATGCGGTCGAGGAATTCCGCGGCGTCCGGACCCTTGATCTCGATCTTGCCAAGTGTGGAGGCGTCGAGCAGGCCTACCTTGTTCCGTACACAGAGGATTTCGCGGTTGATTGATGCGTGCTTATCCTCGCCGGGACGCGGATAGGTGTAGGCGCGGCGCCACTGGCCAATTGGTTCGAAGCTGGCGCCCTGATCCACATGCCACTTGAAAATCGCCGTGCGGCGGATCGGCAGGAACAGGTTCTTGGTCAACGGCCCGGCGATCGAGCCAAAGGAGAAGGGCGTATAGGGCGGCCGGAAGGTGGTGACACCGATCTCCGGAATGGTTTTACCTGTTGCTTCCGAAAGCACGCCCAAGCCATTGAGATTGGAGGTCTTTCCCTGATCCGTCGCCATGCCGAAGGTGGTGTAGCGCTTGGTGTGTTCGACGGACTCGTAACCTTCGCGTTGGGCCAGTTCGAGGTCGGCGGCGGTGACATCGTTCTGGTAGTCGATGAAGTGCTTGTTGCCTTCGTTGTATTTTCCGGTGGCCGGTGCAAACCACAGCGATTCAAGCGGTGCCTGCGATGATTGCTCGGCCTTGGGGGCTTTCAACTTCGCGGATTTCGACTTGGGCAACGCCGCCTTGGCCGCCGCTTCGCCCGCTCCATAGGCTTCGGTCAAGGTCTCCTGCAATCCGAAGGTGCCATTGGCCGCACCCACTGCGGCAATCGGATCATCGTGACGGTCGGGCCGGAAGCTTTGCAGGGTGTCATCGAATTTGATCTTGCCGCCGTTGTGGCACCACAGATGCAGCGCCGGATTCCAGCCGCCCGACATGGCGATGAAATCGCACTCGACTTGTCTTTCCTTGATAACCCGGCCCTGGCCCTTGCGGTAGGCGGCGACCTTGACGTCCGAAATGCTCAGCCCACCGAATGACGTATGCACGGCGGAGACGACCGACCCGGTATCGACATCGATGCCCGCCGCACGCGCCTTTGCAACGAGTGCGCCATCGGCCCGGGATCGCGAATCGACGACACGCACCACGCTGCCCGCCTTGCGCAGCGCCAGTGCGGTCAGATAGGCGTCGTCGTTGTTGGTGAAGACAATGCCCTGGGCGCCTGGCACCACGCCGTAACGCTCCACCATGGCGCGCGCCGCCGACGCCAGCATCACGCCGGGGCGGTCGTTGTTGGCGAATGCGATGGGCCGTTCGATGGCGCCGCTGGCCAGAATGATCCGCGTGGCGCGCACCTTCCACAGCCGGTGGCGCGGTACGCCCGCCGCGAGAAGGGCAGGGTCGTGGTCGGCGAGGCGCTCGAACAGCATCACATGGTTATGGTGCCAATGACCCACCACTGTCGTGCGGGTCAGCACATGGACGTTTGCGGCAGCGGCCAGACCTTGCGCCTTGGCCATCGCCCAATCGATCTGCGTCTGGCCTTCGATGCTGCCATCGCCAATGTCGGCCAGCCCGCCAAACCGCGGATTTTCGTCGGCGATGATGACCTTCGCACCCGACGCGGCGGCGGCTTCGGCGGCGGCAAGGCCACCAACGCCAGCGCCAATCACCAGCACATCGCAATGGACGTGGATGTTCTCGTAGGTGTCGGGATCACGCCCCTCCGGCGCCTTGCCAAGGCCCGCGGCGCGGCGGATGATGGGCTCATAGACGTGCTTCCAGAAGCTTTTCGGCCACATGAAGGTCTTGTAGTAAAAGCCGCTTGGCAGCACGCGCGAGAACCGGTTGTTGATGGCGCCGATGTCGAAATTCAATGACGGCCAGCGGTTTTGCGAGACCGCCGACAGGCCCTCGAACAACTCCACCTGGGTGGCGCGCAGATTGGGTTCGTGGCGGGCGCCATCGCCGACGCCGAGCAACGCATTCATTTCTTCCGAACCAAGCCCCACCACACCGCGCGGACGATGATATTTGAAACTGCGCCCAAAAACCCGCTGGCCATTGGCCATCACAGCGGACGCCACGGTGTCACCGGCAAAGCCGGTCAGCGGCTGTCCGTCGAAGGAGAAATGCAGCTTCTTCGCGCGATCAATCAGGCGGCCGCCGGAGGCCAGGCGATAGGGCTTGTTGCTCATGCGAGCTTGTCCTTGAAATACTCCGCCCACGGACCTTTGGCCTGTTCCATCAGGGCGCGCGGCGGCAATGCGCTGATGCCGTAGAAGGCCTTGAACTCCATGGTCATGGTGTCGCGTGCCGCGTGAAACCACTTGCCGCAACCGCGATCACAGCGCCAGCGCTCGAAGTGCAGGCCTTTCGGGTTGTGGCGGATGAACAGGTAGGAGCACTGGTCCTCGTTGCTGACGGTGGCTGGATCATGGCTCGCCGGGCGGCGCACATGGGCCTGGCCACCGGCATGAAAATCAGTCTCGTCACCTTCAGCGCCGCAGACGGGGCATTTGATCAGCAGCATGGCATCTCCCTTTCCGTCATCCCGGCGAAAGCCGGGACCCATATTTCCAGGAACGCGGATCGTGCTATTATGGTAAGTTGAACCGCCCGCAGACCTCTGCGAATTTGTCCAGCCACCGCGGATTGAACTCCTCGATGAGTTGGATTTTCCAGGCGCGCTTCCATTCCTTCAATTGCTTTTCGCGTTTGATTGCCTGTTCCATCGAGTCGTGAAACTCGAAATGAACCAAACGATCCACCGAATAACGCGCGGTGAATCCCCCATAGAGTTTCTGCTTGTGCAGAGAGACCCGGCTGCACAGATCGCTGGTCACGCCAACATAGAGAGTACCGAATGGCTTGCTCGTGAGAATGTAAACGGCGGGCTGCTTTTCTTGCATCGATTGCCGATGTCTCTTTGAAATGGCGCATGTTGATGCATGGGTCCCGGCTTTCGCCGGGATGACAGAAATGGATTGGGAACGGCTCTCTCATCAATGCGCCACCGCTGCTGCGACACTTTCGTCGATAAGCCTTCCTTCGGCGAAGCGGTTGAGGCCGAAAGGTTCGGCAATCTTATGGGGACGGTCGTTGGCGATGGTGTCGGCGAAAACGTGGCCCGATCCCGGAATGGCCTTGAAGCCGCCCGTACCCCAGCCGCAGTTCACGTACAATCCCTCGACCGGCGTCTTGCCGATGATTGGCGAGCGGTCGCCGGTCATGTCGACGATGCCGCCCCACATGCGCAAGCATCGCAGGCGCGAGATGATCGGGAAGGTTTCGACCAGGGCTGTCACCGTGTGTTCGAGTGCCGGAAACGAGCCGCGCTGCGAATAATTGTTATAGGAGTCGGTTCCACCACCGATCACCAGTTCGCCCTTGTCGGACTGGCTGATGTAGCCATGCACCGTGTTGGCCATGACCACGCAGTCGATGACTGGCTTGATCGGCTCCGATACAAGCGCCTGCAGGCACTGGCTCTCAATGGGCATGCGCACTCCCGCCATGTCCATGATGGTGGAGACGTGGCCCGCCGTGACCACCCCGATCTTCCGTGTACGGATGGTGCCACGCGTGGTTTCGAGGCCGGTCACCTTGCCGCCATCGCGGTTGATGCCGGTGACTTCGCAGTTCTGGATGATGTCGACGCCCAGTGAGTCCGCACCGCGCGCATAACCCCAGGCCACCGCATCGTGACGGGCCGTGCCGCCGCGCGGCTGGTAATAGGCGCCGTGGATCGGGTAGCGGCAGTTGGGATCGTCGTTGATGATCGGCACGATCTCTTTTACTTCCTCAGGGTTGATCATGCGGCAGTCGAGGCCGGCCAGCCGGTTGGCGTGGGCGGTGCGCTGGAAGGCGCGGAGCTCGTGCTGCGTCTGACACAGCATGACAACGCCGCGCGGACTGAACATCACATTGTAGTTCAGCTCCTGCGACAAATTCTCA
>JBKJQD010000442.1:0-4191 GCA_046594125.1 Aestuariivirga sp. | reverse complement strand
GGAAACGAAGCGGCGCTCTTCGCGGCGGATTTGTATCGGATGTATTCGCGCTTTGCGGAAGCAAACGATCTGAAGATCGAGACGCTCGACTCCAGTCCCAGCGAACTCGGCGGACTGAAAGAAATGATCTTTCAGGTCTCCGGTCAGGCCGTGTTCCGCAAGCTTCGCTACGAGTCCGGCGTGCACCGCGTGCAGCGGGTGCCGGCCACCGAGACGCAGGGGCGCATCCATACCTCGGCTGCCACCGTCGCGGTTTTGCCGGAGGCCGAGGAAGTTGACATCAAGATCGAGGACAAGGATCTCAGGATCGACGTCTACCGCTCTTCGGGGCCGGGCGGGCAATCGGTCAACACCACCGACTCGGCGGTGCGCATCACCCATCTGCCGACCGGTCTCGCGGTGGCCCAGCAAACGGAAAAGTCGCAGCTCAAGAACAAGAACGCGGCGATGAAGCTGCTGCGCTCGAGACTCTATGACATGGAGCGCCAGAGGATCGATTCGGAACGCTCGGCGGCGCGCAAGGGCCAGGTCGGTTCCGGCGACCGCTCGGAGCGCATCCGCACCTATAATTTTCCGCAAGGCCGGGTCACCGATCACCGCATCAACCTGACGCTCTACAAGCTTGACCAGATCATCGAAGGCCCGGCACTTGAAGAGATGGTGCAGGCGCTGATGAACAATCACCAGGCCGAGCTTCTCGCCGCCACGGACAATGCCGCATAGACCGGTTTCGCAGCTGCTGCGCGAGGCCCGCGCGCTTCTGGCGGCGGCAGGTTGTGAACAGCCAGCCCTTGATGCGCGGCTGTTGCTGCAGGAGGCTGCGGGGCTGTCGCACAGCGACATTGCGGCGGAACCCGAACGGCGGATCGAGGCGGCGGCAATCAGCACCTT
The DNA here is from genome assembly GCA_046594125.1 of Aestuariivirga sp. Classification (GTDB taxonomy): domain Bacteria; phylum Pseudomonadota; class Alphaproteobacteria; order Rhizobiales; family Aestuariivirgaceae; genus Aestuariivirga. The sequence continues at coordinate 3,300 of JBKJQD010000442.1, read as the reverse complement.
CGAGGCCTTCATCACGCGGCGGCAGCGCCATGAGCCGGTGTCGCGCATTCTCGGGCAGCGCGAGTTCTATGGCCGGCCGTTCCGGGTGACGTCCGATGTGCTCGATCCACGGCCCGACACCGAAACCCTGATCGAGGCCGCATTGGCTTTGGCGCACCCCCCTGCCTGCATCCTCGATCTCGGCACCGGTTCGGGGGCCATCATCGTGACGCTGCTGGCGGAACTTCCCGGTGCCACGGGGCTTGCCACCGACCTGTCAGCCGCCGCGCTGGAGGTGGCCCGCGGCAATGCCGAGGCGCTGGGTGTCGCCTCGCGGCTGGCCTTCGCAGAGGGGCCGTGGTGGGCGCCGGTTGCAGGGCGCTTCGATCTGATCGTCTCCAATCCACCCTATATTCCCGCCGCCGAAATCGCCGGGCTTTCACCCGACGTGGGCGATTTCGATCCGCATCTGGCCCTCGACGGCGGCGCCGATGGGCTCGAACCCTATCGCCGCATTGCCGCGGGTGCCACCATCCATCTCAATCCCGGCGGGCGGGTGCTGGTGGAGATCGGGGCCGGGCAGGCGCCTGACGTCGAAGGCCTGTTCCGGGCCCACGGTTTTGCCAGCGCTGGCGCCCACAGCGACCTCGGCGGGCATGTCCGTTGCCTGGTCTTTCGCCGGGGCTAACGCTGCGGCTTGTGGACACGGCGCAAAATAGACGTTGGAATTCGCGGCGCCGTGGGCTAAGTACATGGCAGGTAAATCATCTGCCCTTTGTGATGGCGCCGGGGCGAGAGATGGAAGGCGGGCCGCAAGAGCGGACCCCGTTCATTCAAAATCCGGCGCAAATCGGGGTTGGCATGGCCGAGGTCAGGCTGTGCCGCTGGCAGATGAATGCCGCAACCACTGGTCCTTTCAGAGAACAAGGCTCACAATCTGAGCATTTCGAAATCAGCCGCCGCGGATTTTCGCGGCATTTCACGGCAAGCGCCGGGACAATGATTCACATCAGAACCATGGATAATACATGAGAACCGGGCAAAACAAGCAGCGTAACCGTAACCGCCCCCGCACCACAAGCGGAGGCGGCGGTGGTGGCAACGGCGGCGGCAACCCGCTGAGCCGTATCTACGAAAGCAATGGACCGGACGTGAAAGTCCGCGGCACGGCGCAAACCGTCGCCGAGAAATATCTCCAGCTTGCCCGCGACGCCCAGGTGTCGGGCGACTATGTGATGGGCGAAAGCTACTTCCAGTTCGCCGAACACTATCTGCGAATCGTTTCGGCGGCGCAGGCCTATAACCAGCAGCTTCAGCCGCAGTTCCGGCGTCCCGACGACGATATGGACGGCGACGACGACGATGGTTCGGACACGACGCCGCAGGATCCACGCCTTGCCGCCCAGCCGGTGATCGAACAGCCGGTCATGGAGCAGCCGCGCGACGTGCGAGACGGGGACACCGAACGTCCCTACCAGCCGCAACAACAGCAACCTTACCGCCAGCCGCGCAACGACTTCCGAGAACCGCGTGAGCAGAGCGGCAATCGCGAGCCGAATTCCCAGCCCTACAACAACCGCGAACGGCCCAACAAGCCGCGCTGGCAAGAGCGGCGGGATCGCGACGGCAACGCGCCACAGCCGGTGCAACAGACGAGGCCCGTGGAGGAGCAACCGCGCGAACAGCCGCGTGAGCAGCCCGCTCCGCCGCCGGCCCCGGTGGTAATTGAATCCGCAGCCGAGACCCAGTGGGAAGCGCCATCGTTCCTGCGCCGGCCCGCCGTTGTGCCGCAGCCTGCCGCAGAGCTGGAGGCAGCACCGGAAGCCGCCGCCGTTGCTCCCGCAACGCGCAAGTATGTGCGCAAGCCGCGCAAGGAGGTTGCGGCTGAACCCGCCGAGGCAGCAGCAACCGAGGCTCCGCCCATCGCCGACTGACGCTTTGTTTGATCTCGATCATTTCTCGGGGGCCGGTTGATCCGGCCCCTTTTCGTTTGGCCGCGGGCACCTATATCTCGGTCATTCAACCGCAGACGGCGTTTCAGGCGGTGCCCAGCCGGGGCTTCCAGAAACGCGCCGAGGAGGAGTGACGTCATGGATCTCGAAAAATACACCGAACGGTCGCGCGGATTTATCCAGTCGGCCCAGTCGCTGGCACTGCGCGAGGGCCACCAGCGCTTTGCCCCCGAACATCTGCTGAAAGTGCTGCTCGATGACGAGGAGGGTCTGGCGGCTGGCTTGATCAAGGCGGCGGGCGGCGATTCACGTCTGGCGCTGCGCGATACGGAAGCAGCATTGAAGAAACTGCCGAAAGTTTCCGGCGGCGGTGCCGGACAGGTCTATCTGGCGCCGGAGATGGCGCGGGTCTTCGAGGCCGCCCAGAAGATGGCCGGGACATCTGGCGACAGCTATGTCTCCGCCGAGCGCCTGTTGCAGGTGCTGGCCATTGAACAGAGCGAGGCTTCCAAGGCGCTGAAGGCTTCGGGTGTGACACCACAGGGCCTCAACCAGGCGATCAACGCCATCCGCAAGGGCCGCACCGCCGATACGGCGTCCGCCGAACAGGGCTATGACGCGCTCAAGAAATATGCCCGCGACCTGACCGAAGCGGCGCGCGAGGGCAAGCTTGATCCGGTGATCGGCCGCGACGAGGAAATCCGCCGCACCATTCAGGTTCTCTCCCGGCGCACCAAGAACAATCCGGTGCTGATCGGCGAACCGGGTGTGGGCAAGACGGCGATTGCCGAAGGCCTCGCCCTGCGCATCGTCAAGGGCGACGTGCCCGAAAGCCTCAAGGACAAGAGGCTGCTGGCGCTTGACATGGGTTCGCTCATTGCCGGTGCGAAATATCGCGGCGAGTTCGAGGAGCGGCTGAAGGCCGTGCTGTCGGAGGTGATCGCCGCCGAGGGCGGGGTCATCCTGTTCATCGACGAGATGCACACGTTGGTCGGTGCCGGAAAATCCGAAGGCGCCATGGATGCGTCGAACCTGCTGAAGCCGGCGCTAGCGCGCGGCGAGTTGCATTGCGTCGGCGCCACCACGCTCGATGAATACAGAAAGCATGTCGAGAAGGACGCGGCTTTGGCCCGGCGCTTCCAGCCGGTGTTCGTGAGTGAGCCGACGGTCGAGGATACGATCTCGATCCTGCGCGGACTGCGCGACAAATATGAGCAACACCATCACGTGCGCATCACCGACGGCGCGCTGGTAGCCGCCGCCACGCTGAGCAACCGTTACATCGCGGACCGCTTCCTGCCGGATAAAGCTATCGACCTGATGGACGAGGCGGCGAGCCGTCTGCGCATGGAGGTGGAGAGCAAGCCCG
>JBKJQD010000349.1:0-4860 GCA_046594125.1 Aestuariivirga sp. | reverse complement strand
CACGCGCTGCGTCAGCGCGTGGTGCAACCCTTGGCGGCGCTGGCGCTCGCCGGCTTGATCCTGTCGCTGGGTGTGACGGCTGGCGAATATCTGTGGCGGCGGCGGACCAGGCGGCGGATGGAAGCGCTCGAAACCGCCATCGCCGCGCTGCAGCTTGCCCGCTCGCGGGCCGAAGCATCGAGCCACGCCAAGTCACGTTTCCTGGCGACCACCAGTCACGAAATCCGCACACCGATGAACGGCATCATCGGCATGATCGGGTTGCTCGCCGAAACCGAGCTGACACCCGAACAGCGCAATTATGCCAGGACGGCCGATGCCTCGGCGCGCGCCCTGCTGTCCATCGTCGACGAATTGCTCGACATCAGCAAGGCCGAGCGCGATTCGCCCGACATCGTGGAACAGCCGCTCGATCTCGTCAGCCTCACTGAATCAGTCACTGAACTCCTTGCGCCCCGCGCCCATGCCAAGGGGATCGAGATCTCAAGTTTCGTGGCCGGCGACGTGCCGGACAAAATTCTTGGCGATGAACTGCGCTTGCGCCAGATCCTGCTCAATCTCTGCGGCAATGCCATCAAGTTCACGACAACGGGCGGTGTCGCCATTTCCGTCCAGCGGACAGGGGCGGCCATCCGCTTCGAAGTGCGCGACACCGGGATCGGCATGACCGGCGATGAATTGGGCCGCGTCTTCCACGAGTACGTGCAGGCCAATGCTGATACCAAGCGGATGTTCGGCGGCAGTGGCCTTGGCCTGTCCATTTCGCGGAAACTGGCGGAAGCCATGGGCGGGAGCATCACGGCATCGAGCATGGCCGGTCAGGGATCGGTCTTCTCGGTACTGCTGCCGCTGAAGGCGCCCGACGAGAACGTCAGCCGGGACCAGCCGCTCGCCGGGCGCCGTATTGTGATTGCCGCCCTGCCTGGCCCGGTTGCCGATCATCTGCTGATGACCCTGGCGGAACTGGGAGCATCGGCCGAACGCATCGCCAGCGAAACGGAAATCGAAACACTGCTTCTGGCGCCGCATGACGGCCAGCCAGCCGAGGTGATTTGCGATGCCGCATTTGCCGCGAAGCTGCGGCAATGGTCCGGGCTGGCGCGCGCCACGACCGCGCCGCGCCGGGTGTTCGTTCTGGTGCGAGCCGAGGAACGGCGCCAGTTGCACGACCTTCTCGGCGCACCCTTTGCCGGATATGTTCTCAAGCCTTTCCGGCGGCAGAGCCTTCTGCGCCGCCTCACGATGCTCGATGACATGGCGATTTCCACGGCGGTGGACGGCCTGCGCGGCATGGCGCGAAACGCCCGTGGACAGCAGCAGCTCAATGTCCTGCTGGCCGAAGACAATCCGGTCAATGCGCTCCTCGCCCGCACTATGCTGGAGAAGGCCGGATGCCGCGTGAAGCATGCCAAGAACGGACTTGAGGCCGTGTCCGCCATTGCGGAGGGGCTGGCTCCCGACATGATCATCATGGACGTCGAGATGCCGGGGCTCGACGGGCTTGAAGCCGCCCGCCGCATCCGCGCCATCGAGAGCCGTGACGGTCTGGCACGCGTGCCGATCCTGGCGCTGACGGCCAATGCCCGCAAAGAAGATATTGCCGAATGTCACGCGGCCGGCATGGACGGTCATCTTTCCAAGCCCTTCGACAGGCAGGATCTCGACGAGACAATTGCCAAACTGGTGATCAGGCACCGCGCCGCCTGAGACCGCCATGATACTGTCACATTTCCTGTCCCTGTGGCACAGATAACGCGTTGGAGTGCCGGGATCTGCCGCACATGAGGGACATACGGGTCGAGCGCGGCGGGCTGGTCCTGCGGCTGGCGCAAGGACCAGACGAGATCCGGGCCTGTCAGCGTCTCAGGTATCGCGTATTCTACGAGGAGCTGGGTGCCAAGGCTGACGCGGAGGCCACGGTCAGCGCCATTGATGCTGACAGATTCGACGGCATCTGCGATCATCTCGTGGTGGTCAAGACCGATAGCGGCAATCGCGGCCAGGCGATCCGTCTCGGTAATGACGAGCTGGTGGGCACCTACCGCCTGCTCCGCCAAGACGCCGCGGAGGCGCATGGCGGTTTCTATACCCAGGCCGAATTCGACATCGCACCGGTTGTGAAGGCCCACCCTGGTCTGCGGTTTCTCGAACTCGGACGGTCTTGCGTGCTGCGGCCCTATCGCACCAAGCCCGTGGTCGAACTGCTTTGGCAGGGGATCTGGAACTATGTCCGGCTGCACGGCATCGATGTCATGATCGGTTGCGCCAGCCTAGAGGGCACGGACGCCCGAAAGCATGACGTTGCGCTGAGCTTTCTCGCCCAGAACGCGGCAGCGCCCGCCGAATGGCGGGTCAGGGCCTTGGCCGAACGCTACGTCGAAATGAACCGCGTGGCCCCCGCCGCCTTAAACCCGAAAGAAGCCCTCAGGCGGCTGCCGCCGCTCATCAAGGGCTATCTCCGGCTTGGCTGTTACATCGGCGAGGGTGCGGTCATCGACCGGCAGTTTAACACCATCGATGTGCTGATCATCCTGCCCGTGTCAGCAATCAGCGCGCGTTATTTTTCCCATTTCGGCCGGCCTAACGATTGATGTCGTAGGCGGCGATGGCCGCCAGGTTGACGATGTCGGTGGCGGTGGCCGACATGGAGGCGATCTGCACCGGCTTGTCGAGACCGGTCAGCAGGGGACCCACGACGGTGACGCCGCCCAGTTGCTGCAGCATCTTGGTCGAGATCGAGGCCGAATGAGCGGCGGGCATGACCAGAACATTGGCGGGTGCGGTCAGTCGGCAGAACGGGTAGAGTGCCATGGCCTCGCGCGACAGGGCGACGTCGGCGCCCATTTCGCCATCATACTCGAAGTCGACATTGCGCCTGTCGAGCACGCTAACGGCATTGCGCACATATTCGGCGCGCTCGCCGCGCGGATAGCCGAAGGTCGAATATGAGAGCAAAGCAACGCGGGGCTCATAGCCGAAACGCCGGGCCACACCGGCTGCCTCCTGGGCGATGTCGGCCAGCTCCTCGGCCGATGGCAACTCGTGGATCGAGGTATCGGCGATGAACACGGTGCGCCCGCGCACCAGAGCCATGGAGACGCCGATGGGGCGGTGGCCTGGACGATTGTCGATGGCGCGCCTGACGTTGTCGAGCGCCACCGAGAAATTGCGCGTCAAACCAGTGACCAGTGCATCGGCGTCACCCGTCGCCACCATGCAGGCGGCAAAGATGTTGCGGTCCTGATTGGCCATGCGCTGGCAATCACGGAACAGGAAGCCGTTGCGCTGCAGCCGCTCGTAGAGGAAATTGGCATAGTCGACGTTGCGGTCAGAAATGCGGGCATTGAGAATTTCAACATTGTCGTGGAGCTCAAGACCGGTGGCGGCCAAAGTCTTCTCGATCTCCGTCTCGCGCCCGATCAGCACGGCCTGGCCCAGACCGGCGCTGGCAAAACTGTTGGCGGCCCTGATCATGCGATCTTCCTCGCCTTCCGCGAAGACGACGCGCTTGGGCGAAGTGCGGACCTTTTCGATCACCGTCTGCAGTGTGCCGGCAATCGGATCGAGGCGCGCCGAGAGTACAGCCGCATAGGCATCCAGATCGGCAATGTGCTTGCGTGCCACACCTGATTCCATGGCAGCCTTGGCTACGGCCACCGGAATGGTGGAGATGAGCCGGGGATCGAAGGGCACCGGAATGAGATAATCGCGCCCGAAAGAGGGCCTTGCGCCATGGTAGGCTGCGGCCACTTCATCGGGGACATCCTGCCTCGCCAACGCGGCCAGGGCCTGGGCAGCGGCAATCTTCATCTCCTCATTGATGGTGCGGGCGCGCACGTCAAGCGCTCCCCGGAAGATATAAGGAAAGCCCAGGACGTTATTGACCTGGTTGACATAGTCGGAACGTCCGGTTGCCATGATGGCGTCGGAGCGCACCTTGGCCACGTCCTCGGGCAGGATTTCCGGATCGGGATTCGCCATTGCGAAAATAATCGGATTTGGCGCCATGCTCCTCACCATTTCCGGCGTGAGCGCTCCGGCAATTGAAAGCCCAAGGAACACATCGGCACCGTCGACAGCTTCGGCAAGCGTGCGGGCCGCGGTGTCCGCCGCATGGGCCGATTTCCACTGATTCATGCCTTCGGCGCGGCCCTTGTAAACGACACCCTTCGAGTCGGCGAGAATGACATTTTCAGTTGGTACACCAAGAGACTTGATCAGCTCGACGCAGGCGATGGCCGCAGCTCCCGCGCCATTGCAGACCAGCCGGATCGTCTTGAGATCACGGCCGGTCAGATGCAGCGCGTTGATCAGGGCGGCGGTGGCGATGATGGCGGTACCGTGCTGATCGTCATGGAAAACCGGGATATCCATCAGTTCGCGCAGGCGCTGCTCGATGATGAAACAGTCGGGCGCCTTGATATCCTCCAGATTGATCGCGCCAAAGGTTGGCTCCAGCGCACAGACGATGGCGGCGAGTTTCACCGGGTCAGGCTCGTTCAACTCGATATCGAAACAGTCGATATTGGCGAACTTCTTGAACAGGACGGCCTTGCCCTCCATCACGGGCTTGGCGGCAAGCGCGCCGATATTGCCCAGACCCAGGACCGCAGTGCCATTGGTCACCACGCCGACCAGATTGCCGCGAATCGTGTAGCGGCTGGCGGTGGTGGGATCGGCCTTGATCTCCAGACAGGCCTCGGCAACGCCAGGCGAATAGGCGCGGCTCAGATCGGCCCCGTTTGCAAGTGGCTTGGTCGCGCGGATTTCCAGCTTTCCGGGTTGCGGAAATTCGTGATAATCCAGTGCCGCCTGCTTGATCGTATCGTGCCGGACATCGTCCATCGCCGCCCCCGAATT
>JBKJQD010000049.1:0-2721 GCA_046594125.1 Aestuariivirga sp. | reverse complement strand
CTGCAGCTGCACGCCTATATGCTGCAGATAGAGCCCGTTCATCAGGCGCAGCGGGCGGAATTCGTCCTCCGTCAATTCGCCCTTCATGCGCCGTTCGGCCTGGTCGCGGAACTGGCGGGTGCGTTCGCGCACGAACTGGTGGTCGAACTCATCGTAACGGTACATGCAACTAAACTCCTTCGGAGGCGGCAAAGGCGCCGGCGGTGCCTTCGGCTTGCTTTCCCAGATCGAGGCGCACGGTGGGACCCAGGGTGCGCATGCGTTCACGAATAAGGGCGGCGCGAACGCGGCCCTCGCGGCGCTCAGCGTCGATCAGATAGGAACCGGTCACCAGATTGGCCTTCTCGGCCTCCTTGGCGCGGACATCAAGTGCCGCAGCGGCCTGCGGTTCAAGCGCCAGCGCTGCCTCGTCTATGGTTTCGCTCCACGAGCCGGTGCGGGTGAGGAACACCGCGATGCCGTCGCGCAGGCGGTTGGCGGTGACAAGCTGGCCCTTTTCGGTGGTGGTCATGATGCGGCTCTCAGAATGTAGTCGGTGAATTCGTCATTGGCCGGAAACGGTGCTGCGTCGCTGGACCGCGGCGTCGATAGCCCCGGAACGGTTGCGATGGCAACGCCTTCCGCCGCCACGGCCACCGTCTCTTCCAGAAAGGGACCGCCAAGCGACATCCGCACGACGCGCTTTCCGGCGCGGGCTTCAGCGACCAGAATGCTGTCGGTGCCGTCGAACAGCTTGCCGCTCACCGGAACCCGGACCGCATCGCGGCGGGCCATTTCGAGAACGGCAGGTGCGATGCCGCCGTCGTGGACGATGACGTCAGCCTCTTGCAGCAACCGTTGCGCCTTCAGGGTCAGAAGTTCCGGGTCTTCCGAGGTGATGGCGATAAATGACACACGGCCGGCATTGGGCGCGGCTTCATTCACGAACAGGCCATCCACACCCGCCAGATAGTTGCAAGTCTCACCGGCCAGGAAGGCATCGCGCACGTCGCCGAAAAAGAAACGCGTCCAGAATGAGCGCCGCTGGCTGCCTGCCGGAATGACCTCCGCCACCCGCCCGCGCAAGGTGCCGCCAGCCCGCGCCAGCGGACCAAGCGCCATGGGCAGCATGGCATCAATGCGGGCGCGCAAGCCCTGGCCGAGGATTGGCGCCGTGCCCTCCGTGCCGATCGCCACGACAAGCGGCGCGCGGTCGACGATCGATGGCACGATGAAGCTGGAAATCTCCGGGTGATCGACAGCGTTGACCGGAATGCCCAGTGCCTTGGCGTCTTCCGCCACCCTTTCGTTGAGCGCCGGGTCGGCGGAATAGACCAGTGCCGCGCCATCGAGCAGGCCGGTGTGGTAATGGCGGGCAATCCAGTTGACGCGCGGTTCGGCGGCCAACTCGTCGTGAAGTGCCGGTGCCACCACACCGATATGGGCCTCGGTCTTGAGCAGCAGGCGGATTTTTCGCAGTGCTTCCTCGCCGCCGCCGACAACCACCACCGGGCGGTCCTTCAGGTCAAAGAAAATCGGGAAATAGCGCATTTCGGCACCTCAACCGTTGGCCACGAGCTTGACGGCAAGACCGTCCAGTTCGGGTGTGAAAATGATCTGGCAGGACAGACGCGATCCGCCGGTCAGGACCGGCACCATGTCGAGCATGGCTTCCTCGTCGTCATTGGCGGGATGGAGTTTCTCCAGCCATTGACCATCGACCTCGACGTGACAGGTGGCGCAGGCACAGGCGCCGCCGCACAGGCCGCCAACCTCAAAGCCATGTTCGCGGATGATTTCCATGATGCGCCAGCCTTCGACGGCGTCGAGGATGTGGCTGCTGCCATTCACGTCGGTTAGTCTGATCTTGCTCATTTTGCACTTCGTTCGCTTCTGCAAACATCCGGTCAAACGTATGGGCGCTTCACCAAAACTGCGAATTCGTTTGATTTACCAAGCAAAATCGCGTTAACAAGGCGCCAGACGGAAGACCGAACATCGTCTGTGTTCTTTATAACGAACACTAGTTCTAATTACAGGACGGCGAAATGTCAACGCGTCGCGGCAAAAAACCTCCCGAGTCACAAGAGTTTGATCCGACGCCTACGCTGGGCAAGACCATCCAGAGGTTGCGCAAGGCCTACAACATGTCGCTGGGCGATCTGTCGGAGACGTCGGGTGTCGCCAAGTCGATCATCTCGCAGATCGAGCGCAATGAGACCAACCCGACGCTTTCGACGGTTTACCGCCTGTCGCGGGCGCTGGACACCACCATTGACGAAGTGCTGCGCAAGGACGGCCAGGAAGTCTTCCTCGAACAGCAGAGCAAGTCGGCCGTTCCCATTCTCGAAAGCCAGGACGGCTTGTGCCGGCTGGCGATTACTGGACCACTCAATCTGGTCGAGCAGGTGCAATGGTATGATTTCCAGGCCAAGCCCTTGGGTGTCCTCGAATCCGATCCGCATCCGCAGGGCACCGTCGAGCATCTTTACATGCTGAAAGGTGAAATCGAGGTGACTGCGGGTGAGGAGGTGCGGCGCGCCAGGCAGGGCGAGGCATTGCGCTTCCGGGGTGACCTGCCGCACAAGATTGTCAACACCGGCGAGGGTGACGCCCATGCCACCATGGTGCTGGTGCTCCGGCAAATCGGCGGCGGGCAGGGCGGCGCGAGTTAGAGCCTCATGATACCAAAAATCACTTCCCTCCCCCTTGTGGGGAGGGGCAGGGGTGGGGGTCCGCGAG
>JBKJQD010000422.1:0-7696 GCA_046594125.1 Aestuariivirga sp. | reverse complement strand
CCGACTCCCTGGCCTTCACCATCGCCCAGATGGCGCGCATCGACGAGGCTTACCTCGCGGCTTTCCCGGAGCGTGGATAAGCCCCGCCGCCCCACTCGCCATCACGCAACGGCTGGGGCATAATCCGCCGGAGATTCGGAAAGCCGGAAGCCATGTCCTTTACCCAGCCCTCGCTGTTTGGCGATGATCAGCCCGACCTGTTCGGCAAGGCGAAACCCTTGCCCAGGGTGGCGTTGCCCAATCCGCAGCACGTACGCAACCGTTTCATCGACTTCCTCGCCCGGATGCGCGCCGCCGAAACCTGGCCGTGGGATGAGAACCAGACCGAGTTTTACCGCGAGATCGTTTGGCCGCAACTCTACACCAAGCTGGCCGACCGCGATGAATCAGCCGAGTGGAAGCGCCAGATGGATGCCGAAGCCGCCCGGCTGGATGTGGTGGCGGGAACTGTGAAATCGGCAATTGCGGCTTCCTGCCAGCGTTGACTTGATCAATTGCCGGGAGTTACAGTCGGTTTGCTCCAAGAAACTGGGGAGTCCGGTTGGCACTACGCAGTCATCGCTGGTTTTCCCCCTCCCCCGCAAAAAAATCCTGTTACCCATGGAACTGCCGGGCGGCGCCGGGCGTATTACCAGATACGGGTGCGAAAGTTCCCGCTTTCAGGGACGCGATCAACAGAGGGAAAACCCATGAAGAAGTTCATTCTTGCCGCAGCCATCACCGCCGCACTGGCCGGGCCAGCTTTGGCCAGCCAGTGCCCCGGCCTGATGATGAAGATCGACGACGCCATGAAGACGGCCACCGTTGATGACGCCACCAAGGCCCAGATCAAGGATCTCTACGCCAAGGGCAAGGCCGAACACGACGCCGGCGACCACGCTTCATCCGAGAAGGACCTGATGGCCGCCCTCAAACTGCTCGGCATGTAAGCCAAAAGGCAGCAATACCGGCTGGGGGCGGCTCAGGCCGCCCCTTTTCGCTCACACTTGGCTGGCATCCGGGCGGGGAATGAGTCATACACGGCTCATCGCTTGAGCCCTCAGGATTGACCCCATGAAGCCGATCATCTGCGCCGCCCTTCTCGCCCTGCTCCTGCCCGCCGCGGCACTGGCCGGGCCCTGTCAGGAAGATATCGCCAAGATTGATGCGGCGCTCGCCAAGAAGGATCTGGCGCCTGATACCAGGGCTGAAGCCGAGGACATGCGCAACCAGGCCGTCCAGCTTTGCGGGGCGGGCAACGAGCAGGAAGGCCTCGACGTCACCTCCGAAGCCAAGGCTATGCTGCAGATCGAGTAGCGGGCTTCAGCCCCGCCAGTCCGAGCAGCGTGAGACCGGCGAAGACAGCGCCGGTGAGAAACACCGCCTCCGGCCCCGCCCTGTCCCAGATCAGCCCGGCGATCACGCTGGCCGCCAGCAGCGCCACGCCGCTCAGCAGGTTGTAAACCCCAAACGCCGTGCCGCGCAGATCGGGCGGGGCGGTATCGGCCACCAGCGTTGCCAGAATGCCTTGGGTCAGGCCCATGTGCAGGCCCCACAGGGCAACGCCTGTGAGCATGACCGGAATGCTGGTGCCGAAGCCCAGCACCAGGTCGGCGGCAATCAGCATGACCAGGCCCAGGCCAAGAAGTCCGCGCCGCCCGAAACGGTCCGACAGCAAACCCGCCGGATAGGAGGACAGCGAATAGACGGCACTCATCACCACCATGACGAGGGGCACGTAAGCCGTGGCCAGTCCTGATGCCGAGGCCTTGAGGATCAGGAAGGCTTCCGAAAACCGCGCCAGCATCATCACCGCACCCAGCCCCGCCACATACCAGAAGGGCTGGCCCAGACCCCGCGCCGTGGCGATGTCGAAACCGGGCTTGCGCTTTCCCTGGGCAGCCTGCTGCGGCTCGCTGACGCCAAGCGCCAGGATGGCAACCGCAATGAGGGCTGGAACGCAAGCTACCCACATGACCATGCGCACATCCAGCAGCAGCACCGCCATCAGGCCGATGGCGATGAGCGGTCCGGCAAAGGCCCCGACAGTGTCCAATGACTGGCGCAGGCCAAAGGCCGCACCGCGCAGTGCCTCGGGCGTCATGTCGGCCACCATGGCATCGCGTGGCGCGCCGCGGATGCCCTTGCCGACCCGGTCGGCAATGCGCGCCACGAAAACAGCCGTCAGCGACGTGGCCAGCGGAAACAGCGGTTTGACGATGGCCGCCATGCCATAGCCAGCCAGCGCCAGATTTTTGCGGTTGCGCCACCGGTCGCTGAGCACGCCCGAGAACAATTTCGAGATCTGCGCGGTGGCCTCGGCAATGCCTTCCAGCAGGCCGAGTAGCGCCGCACTGGCCCCCAGTGTGCCGACCACGAACAGCGGCAGCACCGCATGGATCATCTCGGAAGAGACATCCATGAACAGGCTGACCAGTCCCAGCATCCAGACGCCGCGCGGCATGTTCTTCAGCATTGGCGGTCAACGTCCGTCTGACTGGCGGCAAGGGGTGGGAAGTGATAATCACCCGGCCACAGCAAAACCACAAGGCTCGTTCGCTCATGACCAAGACCCGCACCGAAACCGACAGCTTCGGTCCCATCGAGGTTGACGCCTCGCGCTATTGGGGCGCGCAGGCTGAGAGGAGCCTTGCCAACTTCAAGATCGGCTGGGAAAAGCAGCCGCTGCCGGTGGTGCGGGCGCTGGGCATCGTCAAGCGCGCCGCCGCCGAGGCCAACATGGCGCTGGGCCGCCTCGACAAGACCATCGGCGAGACGGTGGTGAAAGCCGCGCAGGAGGTCATCGACGGCAAGCTCGACGGGCATTTCCCGCTGGCCGTGTGGCAGACCGGTTCCGGCACCCAGTCCAACATGAATGCCAATGAGGTGATCTCCAACCGCGCCATCGAAATGCTGGGAGGCAGCATGGGCTCAAAAAAACCGGTGCATCCCAACGACCACGTCAACATGAGTCAGTCGTCGAATGATACCTACCCCACCGCCATACACATCGCCTGCGCCGAGCAAATCACCCATGATTTGCTGCCAACGCTGCGCCACTTGCACGCGACACTCGACGCCAAGGCCAGATCTTGGGCGCATATCATCAAGATCGGCCGCACCCATACGCAGGACGCAACACCGCTGACCCTTGGCCAGGAATTCTCCGGCTATGCCCGTCAGGTGGAGAACGGCATCACCCGTATCGAGCAGACCATGCCGCTGCTCATGGAACTGGCCCAGGGCGGCACGGCTGTGGGCACCGGCCTAAACGCGCCCTTGGGCTTTGCCGAACTGGTGGCGGTGCGCATCGCGGCGATCACCGGAATGATTTTCACTTCGGCCCCCAACAAGTTCGAGGCGCTGGCCGCCATGACGCCATGGTGATGAGCCACGGCGCCATCAACACGGTGGCAGCCTCGCTGTTCAAGATCGCCAACGACATCCGCTTTTTGGGCTCTGGCCCGCGCTCGGGGTTTGGCGAGCTGGCGCTGCCCGAGAACGAACCGGGCTCGTCGATCATGCCGGGCAAGGTGAACCCGACGCAATGCGAGGCCTTGACGATGGTCTGTGTACAGATCTTCGGCAATCATTCAGCGCTGACATTTGCCGGCGCCTCCGGCCATTTTGAACTGAACGTGTTCAATCCGGTGATGGCCTATAACTTCCTGCAGTCGGTGCGCCTGATGGCCGATGCGGCGCTGAGCTTCACGGACAATTGCGTGGCGGGCATCGAGGCGCGCGAGGACAACATCGCCGCGGCGCTGGGCCGCTCGCTGATGCTGGTGACGGCTCTGGCACCGAAATACGGCTACGACCGCGCCGCGAAGATCGCCAAGACGGCGCATAAAAATGGCACGACACTGCGCCAGGAAGCGGTGAAGGACGGCATCGACGCCGACGATTTCGACCGCATCGTCAGACCAGAGGACATGATCGGGCCGAAGTGATGGGGGACATCGTCAGCCTCAAACTGCACCGCAAGCGCAAGGCCCGCGCCGCAAGCGAGGACCAGGCAGCCGAAAACCGCGCGAAGTTTGGCCGCGCCAGGGACGAGCGGGAGTTGAGCGAGGCAGGGAAGGCGTTGGCGGACAAGCTCCTCGACGGCCAAAAGCGCGATGAATGAAATCCCTTACCTTCTCAAGCACCTCGCGGGAGAAGACCTCCGCAGGACAGATGAGGGGATGGCTCCGGGGCGCAGGCCCTCATCCGGCGCTACGCGCCACCTTCTCCCGCAGGCGGGAGAAGCTTAATTATGCCCAATGACCTGAAGCGGTCGCTGACCATTGCCGGGCATCGCACTTCGCTGTCGCTGGAGGCAGAATTCTGGGGGGCGCTGCGCATGGCCGCCGCGGCGCGCCGTGTGCCGCTGGCGGTTCTGGTGCGCGAAATCGATGGCGCGCGTGGCAGCCGCAACCTGTCGAGCGCGGTGCGCGTCTGGCTGCTGGCCGAGGCGCGGCTTACTGCGACGGTGACGGCGCCGGGCCGCTGACCACCGGCTGCGGCTTTGCTGGCCGGGGCTTGGCTGGCGCCGGCTCAGCCTCCGACGCCCGCTGCAGTTTTGCCAAACGCCGGTAAATACGGATTTCACGCAGCCGCTGTTTCATCTCGCCGCGATTCAGTTCGAGATTGGCGGCACTCTCGGCCTCGAGTTTCTGGCGCAGCCGCTCAGCCTCGGCCAGGCGCATCTCGCCATGGACCCTGATCTCGCGCTTGCGCAGCAGCACTTCATCGCGCTGGGCATAATAGGCTTGGAGTTTTGCTTCGTCCTCGATGCGCTGTTTTTCCTCCTCCGCCGCCAGCCGCTGCTGTTCCTTTTGCAGGCGCTCCAACTCATCGACGCCCTGCTGGATCAGGGCGACACCAAGCGATGTGGCGATCTCGGAATTGTCCTCGCTGCGGGCCAGCGCCAGCGGCGGCCCGGCATAGGCAATCGACATGGGCGGCAGGCCGGGCCGGGCTTTCAGCTTCAGCCCAATGGCGGCATCAATGGCTCCCAGCGCCAGTTCGCCAATCACCTTGATCTCGACATCGGCATCGGGCGTCTGCACCGCGATGGGCTGGAAGTTCACCACGCCGCCGTCGATGTTGATGTAGCCGATGGCCTTGCCGATGCTGATACCCGGCGGTCCACGCAGCGCGTCGAAAGCCGCCGTCAGCCCGGCGCTGTCGTGGGCCGATTGCAGGGCACGGGTGAAGGCATCGGGTGAGACACCGGGGAGTGCCAGGCCGTCTATGGTATAGCTGCCATTGCCCTTCAAAGCCGAAAGCGCACCGCCAGCACTGCGGCCATCGGTCTGGAACTCAACTTCCATGGTGCCCTGCCCAACGGCCACCTGGGAGCCGCCAGCCAGGCGCAACTGGTGGCCGAGATCGACCGGTATGCCGATCCGCCCATCAATGCGGCGGCTGCCTTCAACACCCTTGGAGCCGATCTCGATATGGGCGTCACGCGAGGCATCGTCCTTGCCGAACATGGCGAGATGAAATTCGCCGGGTGCAGCGGTGATGCCGATCAGCACATCCTTGGCGGTGAACTGGTCGTGGACCACGAGGGACTGCGGCTTGATCCAGAGTTCGCCATTGATGCCGAAGGGCAGGCCCGGCGCAAAGCTGGTGTCAAGACCCGGCGCATCCCCACTCCAGCGCAGGAACAGGATGGCGAGGAGATCGCGCAGCGCGAAGGCGCCGGTCTCTATGTTACCGGTGAGCTTCATGTCCGCGGCGAGACTGATTGCCCCGGCAATCTTGCTGCTGCCCGCCCGCCCCGCCAGATCGGGCAAGGACCACACACCGCCCTTGGCGGTAAGACTTGAATCCAGCACCAGCGGCGATGAGGCCTGCTGCGGCAGCGGCAGGCCCGCCGCCAGCAGCAAGGGCCCGGTATCGGTGACCCTGAGCGCCAGCTTGCCATCGACGTCCGGCGCCGTTGTTCCGGCTTTCGCCGTGCCGTTGAAGTCGAACCGGCCACCATAGGCCTGAAGCTGCGCATCGATGGCAAAGCCTTCACCTGCCGTGCCCGATGCCGTGACTGTGAGTTTCGCTGGTTCGCTGTCATCGGCGGCGGGGGCAAGGCCGGCCAGTGCCGCAAGCCTGCCGCTGGTTGGGCTGACGATCTCGGCGGTGCCGCTGATTTTCATCGCCTCCGGCGTCAGCCCGTTGCCCAGTTGCCCGGTCAGCGTGGCTTCTAGGCCATTGGCGCTGCCGCTGGCATCAATCGTCGTCTCGGTTTGTCCAGCGCGGCTGCGCACCGCAATGGTGCCCTTCAATGCCGTGGCGCCAAGCGCTTTGGTCCAGGCTGGATCGCTATTGCCGGTGACCCCGGCAAGCCGCAGCAACTCGCGCGGGTCAACGGCCGTGATCTCGATACCGATCGAACCATCCGGGCCGCTGCCATTGTCGAGTATGAGCCCCGTCGCGGTGAGACGGGCACCTCCGACCGAACCGATCTCCAGGCTGCGCAGGTCGAGACCATTGTTGCCGGCCGCGGCATCGAGCAGGACGCCCGACGCGGTAACGCCGTTGAGAAGCATCTCGCCGGCCTTGAGTGTCACACGGATATCGGGCGTGCCGGGATGCGGAAGGATGACTTGCAGCAAGCCGCCAAGGCTTGCGGCACCAGCCTTCACACCGCCCGCCACATAGCTGTCAATATCGAGGTGCCGGGCTTCGAGCCTGATGTCGAAGGCGCCACGCCCGCCCGCCGTATAGCTGATGCCGCCACTGCCCTGCTCGCCATCCAGCTCGTATTGAGTCTTGCTCAGCCGCAGCCGTTGCTGGGTGACATTGACGTCGGTCTGCAGCTTGAAATGCCCGCGGGTGCCGGTCCACAGGCTGGCGATGGGCTGGCGCGCGGCAGGCCAGATCCAGCGCGTCAGTTGCCGGGTATCGCTCGATTCGACGGCCAGCGATCCCGCCAGTTCCGCGCCATCGTTGCCCGGAAAGAAAACCCCCTTGAACAGGGCGCGCGAATGGCCTGGAAGCGACGCCGAGAGTTCCTTGACGCGGATCGCATCATGGGCGGCATCGACCGACAGCACGACATTGTCGAGAGTCTCGCCACCGGTCTTCAACGCGGCGATTTTCAACGCTCCTGACAGGCTCACATCGCCGGGCAACAGCGCCAGCAGGCCATTGGCCAGCGCCAGAACGCCACCGCCCTGCACCAGGCTGCGGGCCCGGGCGCCCGCCATCTCGTCGACGTCAAGCATCGATGCCGAGAGATTGGCATTGGCGGTGATGTGGCCGCCCAGCGTCAGCCCCGCCGAACCGCTGAGCAGGGTACCGCCGTCCTTGATGTCCTTTGGCGCGATCTCGATCTTGTCGAAGGCGATGGCGTCGAAACTGGCGCTGACTTGCGACGTGAAGACCAGTGGCCGGAACTCGCCCTCGGCGTCGCTCTTGGCCTCAGCCTCGGCGGCGGGTTCGATACGCATTTGGCCTGTGACCTTGCCCTGATCCTGGGCGCCATCAAAGACGAAGGCCAAACCCGAGCCGTCGGCTGCCGCCGCGCGCAGGCCAAAGCGGAAAGGTTCACTGTCTCTCCACGCCGCCGTGTTGATGGCGAACTCCAACGGCAGCCCGTCACGCAGGCCAACCGCGTGCACCCGCCATGGGCCGGAGATACCAGGTGCGGAGAGCGTGGCGTTGACACTGTCAAGCTGGTGAGTCTCGCCGCGGCGGCGGTCGATGAAGCGCAGCTTGCCACCGAGCAGCG
>JBKJQD010000378.1:0-3302 GCA_046594125.1 Aestuariivirga sp. | reverse complement strand
CTGCAGGACGCGTTCTTCACCCTGCAACACCCTAACTTCCGCCATGCTGCGGTTCTCAGGTCTCCTGCCCCCTCTAAACCTGGAGAACCCGGCATGGCGCTTCTTTTCAGCCCTCGATGAAGGCCTTCATGCGCTTCAGCGCCTCCACGATCTCCGCTTCGCTCGCGGCATAGGAGAGCCGCATATATCCCTTGCCGTTGGTCCCGAAGCTTTCCCCGAAGATCAGCGCCACATAGGCCTTGTCGAGCAGTTCTCGCGCCAGATCGCGCGACTGCCAGCCGGTGCCCGAGATATTGGGGAAGGCGTAGAAGGCGCCGCCCGGCACGCGGCAGCGCACGCCCTTGATATCGTTCAGGCCCGCCACCACGATATCGCGCCGCTTCTGGAAGCTTTTGCGGAAGGCCTCGATTTCGTCCATCGGGCCGGTGATCGCCGCAAGACCCGCCATCTGTGTTGCCACACTCGTGCAGGAGTGATCGACCGTGATCAGCTTCTTCACATATTCGATCAGGTGCTTCGGCCAGATGCCGAACCCTAAGCGCCAGCCGGTCATGGCAAAGGTCTTGGACCAGCCATCGAGGATGATGGTGCGGTCACGCAGTTCCGGAAAGCTGAGGAAGCTGGTAAACTCGACGCCGTCATAGACTTGGTGGCTGTAGATTTCGTCGGACAGAATGGCAACATGCGGGTGCTTCAGCAGGCCTTGGGCGAGCCTGGTGATTTCGGCGCGCGACACGACACCGCCCGTCGGATTGGCGGGCGAGTTGATGATGATCAGCCGGGTAGCCGGTGTGATCAGCGACAGCACTTCTTCGGCGTCGAAACCAAAGTCCTGTTCCTCGCGGATCGGATAGGGCACGGGCTTTGCTCCGCTCGAACGCGCCGCGTCTCGATAAGGTGGAAAGCCCGGATCGGGATAGAGGATTTCAGTTCCCGGTCCGCCGAACATCTGGCAGGCGAAATAGAATGTCACCTTGCCGCCCGGCACGATGACCACCTCTTCGCCCGTCACCGGCGCATTGAAGCGGTGTCCCACATATTGCGCCACGGCATCGCGCAAGGGGGCCAGGCCCTGCGGCGACGAATAGCCATGCGGCCCGTCGCGCACCGCCCTTTCGGCGGCTTCGAGAATATGCCTGGGCGGCGTGAAATCCGGCTGGCCAATGCCGAGATTGATGACCGGGAAGCCCTTGGCCCTCAGGGCATTGGCGCGGTCAAGCACGGTAAAGGCGGTTTCTTCTTCGATGGCGGCAACGGCAGGGTTGATTTTCAGCATCATGTCACATCATCAATTGCGGGATCAAGCAGGTGGCTGACATTGCGCCCGCCATGGCCTGTTTCTACGGCGTGAGCGAAGATGTCCGCAACCGATTCCGTCAGGCTTGTGGCGCAACCCAGCTTCGCGGCCAGTTCGGTGTAGTAGCCGATGTCCTTGGCGGCGTTCGACAGTGCGAAGCGGTAGCCGTCGAAATCCCCCGCCAGGGCCGGCCCCACCATCTTGCGCAGGACGCCAGAATTGCCGGAGCCGTTGAGCATAACCTCGTAAAGGGCGGCCCAGTCGATCTGCGCCTTCCGCGCCGCGCCAAAGGCCTCCGCCACCAGTGCCACCATGCCGGTGACCAGATAGTTGGAAATGAGCTTTGCCGTGTGCCCAGACCCCGGCGGCCCGAAATGCCGGATGGTGGTGGCAAAGCAGGCGAGCAGCGGTTCGATTTTTGTGAATGTCGCGTCGTCCGCCCCGCAGAGGACGCCCAGTTCAGCCTTCTCCGCCTGTTCCGGCCCGCCGGTCAGCGGTATATCGGCATAGGCAACACCCAGCCCGGCAAGCTGATGCGCCAGCTTTCGCGTCGCATCGGGTGCCGAAGTGCCGGAATCGAGGATGATCTGGCCCCGCCGCAGATGCGGCTTCAGCCGGGCGATGGTGTCCTCCACCACCTTGGATGTGGTGACGCAGAGCAGGATCACCTCGGCCTTGGCGATGCCCGCGAGATCGGGCACCTCCGCCGCTCCTTTGGCCACCAGATCCTCCACTGGCCCACGGTTGCGATGGGCGATCACCGTCACCTGATGGCCATGCTTCAAGAGATTGACAGCCATGCCATGGCCCATCATCCCGGCCCCGATCAGTCCGATGTGCATGCTTGCCTCATGGCGTTCTGCTCCCTATGGTCCGCCCCGAAAAATCAGGAGCATGGACATCATGGCGCTGCACAAGAATTTCATCAATGGCGAATGGCTCGAGGGCTTTGGCCAGCGCGAGAACATCAACCCCTCCGACATGTCAGAGGTGGTAGGCGTCTACGCCCAGGCCGACAAGGCCCAGGCCGAAGCCGCTATCGCCGCCGCCAAAGCCGCCCAGCCGGCATGGGCCGCCACCACGCCGCAGGTCAAGGCCGATATCCTCGAAACCATCGGCACGGAACTTCTGGCGCGCAAGGACGAGATCGGCAGGCTGCTGTCGCGCGAGGAAGGCAAGCCCCTTGCCAACGGCATCGCCGAGACCACCCGCGCCGCGCAGATTTTCAAGTTCTTCGCCCAGGAAGCACTGCGCACCGAGGGTGTGGCCTTGGCCTCGGTCCGCCCCGGCGTCGAAGTGCTGATCACCCGCGAAGCGTTGGGTGTCGTCGGCCTCATCTGCCCATGGAATTTCCCCATTGCCATTCCGGCCTGGAAGATGGCCCCGGCGCTGGCCTTCGGCAATGCCGTGGTGATCAAGCCCGCCGATCTGGTGCCGGGTTCCACCTGGGCGCTGGTTGAGATCATCTCACGCTCTGGCCTGCCCAAGGGTGTGATGAATCTCGTCATGGGCCGCGGCTCGGTGGTTGGCCAGACGCTGCTTGAGTCAAAGGACGTGAATGCCATTTCGTTTACCGGGTCCGCCGAGACCGGCGGCAAGGTGGCCATGGCCTGCGCCTCGCGCGGCGCCAAGTTCCAGCTCGAAATGGGCGGCAAGAATCCGCTGATCGTGCTTGACGACGCCAACCTTGATGCCGCCGTGGCAGCAGCGGTGGACGGCGCCTTCTACCAGACCGGACAGCGCTGCACGGCCTCGTCGCGGCTGGTCGTGCAGAAGGGCATACATGATGCCTTCGTCGACAAGGTGGTCGCCACCATGAAGACGCTGAAGGTTGATCATGCTCTGAAGGATGGCACCGTCATCGGCCCGGTCGTCGACGAGGCGCAGATGGCCCAGGACGAGAAATATATCCAGATCGCCCGCGACGAGGGCGGCACCCTTGCCTGGGGCGGCGAGCGCCTCAACCGCGACACCAAGGGCAATTACCTTTCGCCCGCTCTTTTCA
>JBKJQD010000255.1:0-13249 GCA_046594125.1 Aestuariivirga sp. | reverse complement strand
CTGGCAGGCCTTCGCCGTGCTGCTGCCAGTGCGCACCGTCGGCGTCATGGGCGACGGCCGCACCTATGATCAAGTGCTGGGCCTGCGCGCCGTGACTTCGACCGACGGCATGACGGCGGAAAGCTATCCCTTCGACCACGCGTTCTTGGCTCGTGTCTGTACCCGCATCATCAATGAAGTGAAGGGGGTGAGCCGGGTGGTCTATGACGTGACGAGCAAACCGCCGGGGACGATTGAGTGGGAGTGAGGGGGTGGGCTTGATCGACTGCTTTCTACAATCCCGGCAGTGCCCTGATTTTGCCCTGCACTTCGGCCAGTGCCGCCGCCGAAATTTTGCACTTCTTGATCGCATTTAGCGCCCGCCAATCGAGGCTCTTCACTTGGTCGGCACCGGCCATTACCAAGTTTCTTTGCCAGCGGGTGCGCCGAAATCGGTGTCGTCAGGAAATGTCTCGGGTGTCATGGCGTCCTGCAGCGCATCCAGATCATAGGATGTTGCCGCCACCGGCGCGATGCCAATGCGGCCATCCTCCTTGCGGCTGTCGACATCCTGGCCGATACGCAGCGCCGCCGCCAAGAGGATTGGCGCGGGGATGCGGGTCGAAGGGCTGTTGCCCCATTTCCTCACTTGAATGCGCACGGCGGTTGCTCCGGTAATGTCTTTACGTTGTGCGGTGGATTTCGCAGCAATTGATGATGCGAAATTGCGTAGTCTACCGGATCATCAAGAATCAGCCCTCAAAGCACAAAAACCCGCAGCGAACCGTTCGACGATATCATTACGCCGACGACCCGGCCGATGCTGATGTGATGCTGGGCCATGGCGGCGCGGGTCACCGGGTTGGCGCCCAGGGCGGCACGCAGGCGGTTGATACCGGCCTGGTTTTTGGCGGCACTGATGCGGTACTCGGAGACGTCTGGCTCATCGCTTCTGAAGCGCGGCACATAGCGGATGCGCAGGTCGATTACGCCAACGCTGGGCACCGCTCCGAGGCGGCGCACGGCGGCGGCACGGGCGCCGGCAGACATGATGGCCGACTGGGCGGCGAACGAATCATCGCCGCCAAAACCCAGCGCGGGCGCAGCCAACGTCGCCGCCAAAGGCAGTAAGGCAACCAGGGAGATAACATCGCGACGGCGCATGACAGACCACCTTTCCAATCGGCTCTGCACCAATATAGTGCATCAACCGCGCAAATTCAAAAGGCTAAGCGCCGGGGCGATGTCGCCGAAGCCGGAAAGGACAGTGTGGAGGAATGCCTTGAGGTTGGCGCGCACCCGCAAGGGCACCGGCTGCTCGTCGCCGAGCAGGAAGGTGCGGAAGGAAAAGCGCCTGGAATTGACGATAGCCACAACCTCGGGATCGAGTTCGGGCATGGTGAGTGTCAGGCCGTCGTAGCGCCGGGGCAGGGCACTGCCGACCATGGCATTGCGCACCGGAATGAACAGGTCGGGCGTCAGAATCTCCTCGGTCTGGGTGGCGTCCTTCAGGGACTCCGGCTCTTTGTCGATAATGAAGAACACCACAAGGTTGAAGCCCGCCTTGCGGAGCTCGGCGCGGAATTGCAGGCTGGCCGCGGTGGCGCAGAATTTCGCCAGGTGCTCGGCTGGAATGTCGATGACATAGTCGCGGCTGCCGGAACCCAGGATGGTGTCGAAGGCCTTCATCTGTCCCGCCACATGGCCGAAGTCGACCAGGGCGGTGCGTCCTGGAAAATAGGCGCGGAGTGCGCCCTCGGGATGGCTCAGGTCGATGAGGAAGGGGTCGCGATCCTCCAGCAGCAGGTAATCGGCCAGCAGCCGCGCCAGCAATGTCTTGCCGTTGCGGTGCTGGCCGGAACACACGATGAAGATGCCCGGTGCCTGGGCCACGGGAGCCTACCCCCAACGGCTAGCTTTGCGGGCTGCGGCCGCCGGTGAGCAGGTCCTGGATCAGCTTCACGCGGGCGAATTCCTCGTCAATTTCCGAGCACCACTTCTTGACGTAGCCGCGCAGCACGAAGGAGTATTTGGCGGGCTGGCCGTCGGGGCCGCGGTTCTCAATGAAGTCCTTCAGGGTGACGCCCGCCACATCGACCTGTTCATAGGCCATTTCATTGAGCTTCGGCACGTCGATTTCCTGGGCCTTGGCTACCCCTGAGAAATACTTGCGGTGGGTGGTCTGGTCCCATTCGAAGAAATTCGTCTCGTTGATGAAGTTGCGGGTCACGACATATTCGATACCGGCCAGGTATTTGGCGATCTCGGCAATTTCATCGAGGGAGGCGATGGAGGAGCCGATGATGTGGAACAGGCCCAGCGTGAACTGGCCGGCCCGGGCGGCTTCGAGAACGCCGATGCGCTCGAAGGTGTCGAGGGCGGTGGACATGGCGCCGGCCTTGAGGTCGACCAGCGTCACCGGCACGTTGGCGGTTTCGAGCGTGTCGAGGACCTTCATTTGGTGGGCGACGTTCTCGATGTCGATGATCTCGGTGATCGAGGGATAGAAGCGCTTCAGCGTGCCGCGCGGGTTTTCGGTGTCGAAGGCGCGGGTGAGCACGTTCTTGCGGGCGAAGAAATCGAGCAGGGCGCGCGCGATGGTGGTTTTGCCGACGCCCCCCTTGTCGGCGCCGACGAGAATCAGTGTTGGTTTCATGGCAGTTCCCCCGGTAAGAATTTTCTTCGCAAGCGCCGCGCGGTTTATCACGGCTGCCCGCAGGAGTATATGGCGGGTTTTGGGACTTACAAGGGGATGAAAGGCAGGCCGTTGAGAGCCTGGACGTAGGTCAGAGCCACGACGGCAAGTCCGGCGGCGGCGGCAGCGATGGCGGCGCGGCCGCCGCCAATCCAGGCGGCAAATGGCAGCACTTGCATCAGGTGCAGGGCGAAGAAATGGGCGACGCGCAAGTCGCCGCCGGTGGTCGACCAGCCCATGACCGGCAAGCCGGTGGCGTCAGTCTGGTCACCGCCGATCCAGTGTGAGCCCATGCCGCCCAGCGTGAAGCCTACGGCGAGGGTGAGAAGCCCGGACAGGATGAAACTGCTGCCGGTGGCCAGCGCCAGCCCATGGCCCGGAGCCTTGCGCAGCACCTGAATGCCGATCCAGATAGTGACCAGCATCATCCAGGCCGCAGCCAAACCCATCGCCGAATAGAGCAGGCCCGTCAGCAGGGAAGTTTCGTTGAAATGTGACGCCTCGCCGCGGGCGGCGCGGAATGTGATGTAAACCAGCTCGAAGGCAGAGGCCAAGACCATGGACAGTGTCATGGTTCTTGCCGTACGCCCGCGCCGCAGCGGTTCGGGCAGCATCATGAGTGCGAAACATTGCGTGAGCAGCAACACGCCAAGCGACAGGTGAAACTTGGCGGGCTTGATCCACAGGTTGATGCCGTTGAACTGGCGATAATCTATCGCCATCAGGCCCAGCAGGACGAGGAAAATCAGCAAGCAGGCGAGACCGGCATAGCAGAGCAGGGGTGATGCCCGGCGCAGGGCAGCCAGGTGGCCGGTTGAAATGTCAAATGCCGCAAGCTGACTGGTCATGGCTGGGTTCCTTTGCGGGTCATCAGCAGGGCCTGGCCAAGCAGATAGCCTATCGGGCCGAAGAGGAATATCAGCGGCAGGATGGGGATGAGAACGAGGCGCGTCAGGCCGCGCTCCATGATTTGCCTGGCGATATGCGCGCCGATGGCCAGATCGAAGCACAGGTAATGAACCCATCCGGCCAGCGCCGCCCAGGGCGAGGTGAAGAGCTTCTGCACATTTGCAAGCGAATCAAAGCCACCGTCCGCGCTCCACCAGAACACCACGATGAGCAAGGTATAGAACGCGCTGAAGCCGAACGGGAACAGACGTCCGGCAACCACGTCGCGCAGTACCGGGCGTTTCGTCATGATGCCCGCGGCAAGCACGAGCCAACCGGCAAGCGCCAAAGGATTGGCAATCGAAAACAGCAGGTCCGGTGTCATGCACAGCTCCATATTGACGGTGTAAAGATAAAAAGCCACGAAATATTGCTGGCGTCAAGATTGATTTTGACAGTGTCAACATGTTGTGGGATGAGAGGCTATGCCGAGGAAGAGCGCCAAGCCCTATCACCATGGCGGCCTGCGCGAGGCGCTGGTCGAGGCCGGGACCCTGCTGATCGAGGAGGCGGGGCTTTCCGCCTTCACGCTGCGCGAATGTGCCCGCCGGGCTGGCGTCTCGCACGCCGCGCCGAAGAATCACTTTGCCACGGCGGAAGACCTGCTGGCCGAGATCGCGGCGCGTGGCTACGAGCGGTTCGTGGCCAGTCTCGGCAAGGCGGCCGATCGTGCCGCTGATCAGTCGCCCGATACGCGCCTCATCGCCATGGGTCAGGCCTATGTGGCCTTCGCGCGGGCCCATCCCGGCGTCTATGGGCTGATGTTCCGCACCATGAAGGACCATGCCGTTACGTCCGGCCATCTCGACGACGCCAAGCGGGCCGCCTGGGTTCAGTTGCATGACGGTGTCGCCGCCGTCATTGGCCCGGGGCGCGGCGATGGTGCGGTGAAGTCGGCCCATGTCTGGGCGCTGGTGCATGGCATCGCCAGCCTGATCATCGACAAGCGCCTGCCACCGCCGCTGGTTCCGGCCGTAGTGATCAGCGAAAGCCTGGCCTCGCTTCCGGCGGCATTACGAAGCGTTGGTTAAGCTGCGAAAATCTGGCAAACAGCAACCCATGGAAATGAGGCACACATGACAGCGCTGTGGATCGGCATCATTCTTTTCGGCGGCATCCATCTGTTTTCAATCCTGCTGCCCGGCCAGCGCGACGCCCTGAAGGCCAGGCTTGGCGAGAAGGCGTACAAGGGCCTCTACGCGGCGGCGAGTCTGGTGGGCCTCGGTTTCATGATCCGCGGCTTCCTGCAATCGCGCTCGGGGCCACTGGCCGCCGACTGGCTCTATGTGCCCTATGACGGGGCGCGCCATATCACCATGCTCCTGGTGCTGCTGGCCTTCATCCTGCTCGGCGCTATGCATGGCAAGGGCCATATCAAATCCTGGGTGCACAATCCCATGTCGCTGGCCATCGTGCTGTGGTCGACGGGCCATCTGCTGGCCAACGGCAAGCGTTCCGATGTCTATCTCTTCGGAACTTTTCTGGTGATCGGGCTTGCCGACATCATCTTCTCGGAAATGCGCGGCAAGCGGCCTTCGCACACGCCGCGCGTCCGCTCCGATATCATTGCGGTGATCGCCGGCATGGTGCTCTATGTGGTCTTTCTGTTTGGCTTCCACCCTTACGTTCTCAACCTGCCGGTGGTGCAGTGATCGTCCTCGCACTGGGTGTCCTGTTGCTGGCGGCGCAACATCTCGTTGCCGCCTTGCCGCCGCTCAAGGCGCGCATGAAGGCAAGCATCGGCGAGAAGGCCTATGGCCCGGTCTTCGGCGCCGCCGCCTTGCTGAGCCTCGCCATCATCGTGCTCGGCTGGCGCATGTCAGATTTCGTGGCCGTTTACGAGCCGCCAGCTTGGGGCCGTTATGCCAACTACGGGCTGACACTGATCGGTTTCATCTGCCTTGGTATCTTCCTGTTCCGTGGCAGCCTGCGGCAGCGCCTGCGCTTTCCCATGGCTTTCGCGGCGATGTTCT
Organism: Aestuariivirga sp.; assembly: GCA_046594125.1. Lineage (GTDB taxonomy): Bacteria > Pseudomonadota > Alphaproteobacteria > Rhizobiales > Aestuariivirgaceae > Aestuariivirga. The sequence continues at coordinate 7,654 of JBKJQD010000255.1, read as the reverse complement.
GGGCCTTGGGTCACCTGCTGGCCAATGGCGACTTGCGCAGCATCATCCTGTTCGGCGGCATCCTCGCCTATGGCCTGGCCCATATCGCTATCGGCTACAGTAATGGTGTCAGGCCAACACCCGAAGTGCGTGGCGGCCATGACCTGATTTCGGTGCTGGCGGGCATAGCACTTTACGGGGTCATGACGCAGCTACATCCGGTGCTGATCGGCGTGCCGATTTTTACCTTGAGCGGCTAACGGCGGCGGCGCTTGCCGCGTTGGGGAGGAGGGCGTAACCTCAGGGCCATGTCCCAGCACATCACCGCCAAACGCATCACCGCCCCGGAGATCACCGCCCGCAAAGGCGGAGAGCCCATCGTCTCGCTCACCTCATATCACGCGCATACGGCGGCGATCGCCGACAAATATGTGGATTTCCTGCTGGTGGGCGATTCACTCGGCATGGTGATGCACGGCTTCGAGTCGACGCTGCCGGTGCCGCTTGAACTGATGATCCTGCATGGCCGCGCCGTGATGCGTGGGGCCAAGCGTTCGCTGGTGGTCGTCGACATGCCATTTGGCTCCTATGAGGAAAGCCCGGCCCAGGCTTTCCGCAATGCGGCGGTGGTGATGAAGGAAACCCAGTGCGGCGCCATCAAACTTGAGGGCGGCAAGCGCATGGGCGAAACTATCCGCTTCCTCAGCGAGCGCGGCATTCCGGTGATGGCGCATATCGGGCTGACACCGCAGTCGATCAACATCCTTGGCGGCTTCAAGACGCAAGGCCGCACCAGGGACCAGTGGGCGATCATCGAGGAAGATGCCCGTGTGGTGACCGAGGCCGGTGCCTTCGCCGTGGTGCTGGAAGCCATTGCCGAGCCGCTGGCCGCCAAGATCACCAGGGAGATTCCAATTCCCACCATCGGCATCGGCGCCTCCCCCGCCTGCGACGGCCAGATTCTGGTAATGGAAGACATGCTGGGGCTGTCGCCACGCGTGCCGAAATTCGTCAAGGAATTCGGCAAGGTCGGTGCGGCCATCGAGGGTGCCATCAAGATGTATGCAGAAGAGGTGCGCTCGCGGGCCTTTCCGATGAAGGAGAACACCTACGAGGTGAAGGACTAGGCAGTGCCGCGGGCGGCCGCCCTAATCATCGGCCCATTTTCGCAGCAGGTTGGCTTTTACTTTCAGCAGCCGGTTCATGGTTTCGCGGGCCGTGGATTGCTGGCGCAGCGTGGCGATGACGTTTTCGAGATCGAAGAGTACCTCGCGGTCGTCGTGGCCGCGGATGAAACTCCTGACCCAGCCGACGATGGCGAGGCGTTCGCCACGGGTCACTTCGCTGACCCGGTGCAGGGTGGTCGTCGGATAGAGCACCAGGCTCCCGGCGGCAAGCTTCACTTCATTGTCGCCGTCCATGCCTTCGACCACCAGGGCGCCGCCGTCGCAGTCTTGCGGTTCCGAGAGGAACAAGGTGAAGGACAGATCAGTGCGGATGCCACTCATCAGGGCGTCGTCGACATGGGTGCCATAGGACATACCGGGGCGGTAGCGCGATACGAGGATTTTCACGAAACGCTTGGGGTAGGCGGCGGCCTTGAACACCGGATGCGCCAGCAGCAGGCGGGCGGCGCGCTCGGTCAGTTGGCGGGCGGCGTCGCCGGTGGCCTGCTCGTTGCGCTTCACCTGCTTGGCATGCCAGCCAGCGGTCTTGGCCCCATCGTCGAAGGCGTCGGGGTTGGCCGCAATGGTGGAGCGGAATTCCGCCACTGTGGCCTTGTCGAGTACGTCGGCAATCTGGACGATCATGGCAGGTCTCCGCTGGTGTGGCCATAAACCCGAGTGTTGCACTCGGTTAATTAGCGTCGTCGTCGGCATTTTATCCCCATAGCCTCAAGAAATTGCCAAGGTCCTGCCGCCAATGGTGATCAATCATTCGCCACAGACTTGAACTAGGATTTCGGAAGTTGAGTTTGATTCACCACCACCCCTTAGTCCGTCATGCCAGCGAAGGCTGGCATCCCGCTCTGGCCGTAAGGAAAGCGGGACCCCAGCCTGCGCTGGGGTGACGGAAGTTGTGGTGGTGATCCAGCTTCAAATAAAGGGCTTTTTGGAATCCGATGAGGCAGTCCATGCAGGTGTCGCGGCGTAGGTTTTTGGCGGGTGGGGCAGCGCTGCTGGCTTGCCCACGGCTGGCAATGGCCGCCCAAACAGCAGACGGCTTCCAGGAGATCGCCGCCGCGCCCGCCAGCCTGTCGCTGCTTGACCAGGGCGGCGAGACGAAGGCCTGGATATTTGGCGCCGGGCCTGAACCGCTGGTGATTCGTGCCCGGCAAGGTGAGGAACTGAAGTTGCGTTTCAGCAACAGGCTGCCCGAGGAAATCTGGCTGCATTTCTTTGGGGTGCGTGGCCCCTCGGAACTGATGACGCTCAATGTGCCGCCGGGCGCGGATCATGCGGTGGACTGCGTGTTCACGCCGCCCGATGCCGGAACCTTCTGGATCGGCCCGGTGGCCGACGCCTCGCGGCTGCGCGACATGGGGCTTTACGCCATGCTGGTGGTCGAGGAGGCGGCGTCCGCTCCAGCCTTTGCCGATCTGGCGCTGGTGCTGGATGACTGGAAGCTCGACGACAGCGGCGCCATCGAAGGCAATTTCGGTGATGCCGAGGCCATGGTGGGCGAGGGCCGGCTGGGTAACTGGTTCACGGTGGCCAGCCGCTACCGTCCGCGCTTCAAGCTCAAGGCTGGACAATTCACCCGTCTGCGCCTGCTCAATGCCGCCAATGTGCGCAGCATGGGTGTGCTGTTCAAGGGCCATGATCCGCTGCTCATCGCGCTTGACGGCCAGCCGATAACTCCGCGCAATCTCGGTGACAAGGCTTTGCTGCTGGCGCCCGGCCAGCGCGCCGACCTGCTGGCCAGTCCCGAAGACGGCGACATTACGCTCGCACTGGATCTGTTCGAGGACGTGGTGGAAATCGCCTATCTGACGCGTGACGGAACTGGAGCCGCACCGGCCATCGCCGCCGATTTCGCATTGCCCGGCAATCCGGCGCTGCTGCCTGGCGTCACTGGCGCCATACGCAACGTAGCCGTGGTCATCGAGGGCGGCATCAAGGGCGGCCTCAAGACGGCAAAGTTCGCGGGCCAGGTCATGGACCTGCGCGGCCTTCTGGAACATGGCAAGGGCTGGGCCTTCAACGGCGTGGCTGGCCCATCGGGCGAGGCACTGTTTGCGGCGGTGACGGGTGAAACTGTGGTGCTGGCCATCCAAAACCGCACCGCCTTCGCCCAGCCGCTGCATCTCCATGGCCATGTCTGGCAGGAGGTTGGCGTCGATCAGGCGCCGCTACGTGATACGGCGGTGATTGCGGCGGGCAAGTCCATGAACCTCGCCTTCGTTGCCGACAATCCCGGCACCTGGGCGCTGCAGAGCCTGGTGGCGGAACGCGCCGACGGCGGGCTGATGGCCGCCTTCCAGGTCAATGGCGCTGCTCTTTAATCCAAATTTACTTTTCCGGCGTCTACTTGACGGGATTGGCCGGGGTTTGCTTGATGCTCATCGAAGTCTTGGGGTTTCTGAGTGGCGTGGGTGTGGTCGCGGTGGCGGGGGGGCTGTTCCTGCGCCATGAGGCGTGGAAAGCCATCCACTCCGTCTATGGCCGCGATGCCTCGCGCAAGCCGTCCCATGGAAATGCCTTGATTTGGCCAAGCCGCTGATCTACCCCCGCTCCTCATACTGAGCGTTAGTCCGGGGAGTCTTGATCTGTGAGCGATGAATCGCTGTTTCGCGAGGTGGACGAAGAAGTCCGCCAAGACCAGTTCAAGAAGCTGTGGGACCGTTATGGCAATGTGATCGTGGCGCTGTGCCTGGTGGTGGTCGCCGCCGTGGCCGGCTTCAAGGGCTGGCAATATTGGCAGGTCAAGCAGGCCGAGGTGGCGGGCGAGAGCTTCTTCACCGCCAGCAAGCTGGAAGAGGCCGGCAAGGCTGACGAGGCCATGAAGCAGTTCGAAGCCATCGGTCACTCGGGCTATGGCGTGCTGGCCAGACTGCGTGCGGCGAGTGCGAATGGCAAGCCCGACGAGGCGGTCAAGGCCTATGACGCCATTGCCGCCGATACCGCGGTGGCCCCGCTCTTGCGTGATCTGGCCCGCATCCGCGCCGCCTATCTGCTGGTCGATACGGCCAAGCCTGAGGTCGTCACCGCCCGGGTGAAGGATATCGATGCGGCCGGAAATTCCTGGCGCCACGCGGCGCGCGAGATCATGGCGCTGGCCCTGTGGCGGGCCAATGACTATGCCGGCACGGACAAGCAGACCGCCGCCATTCTTGCCGATCCCGAAACGCCGCCCGCCTTGCGCAAGCGCGCCCAGATGCTGAGCGAGCTGTTGCTGCCAAAGCTGGGCCAGAAGTGATGTCGGCGCGCCAGGCTCTGGTCCTCGGCTTGCTGGTCATCGGCCTTGCAGGCTGCAGCACCATCGACAAGCTCACCGGACAGACCGACGATACCGTGCTGCCCGGTCAGCGCGAGGAAGCCGTTCCGGGCAAGGCGCAATTCCCGCAAGGTGCTGATCCGGCCGTGCAGCGGTCAGCTCCCGCCAGTCCGGCGGCCAAACCGCCCGGTGAAGAACAGGCCGAGCCTGCCAAGGAATGCCCGCCGGATGATGCCAATTGCACGCCACCCGCCGACGGCACCTTCAGCGATCCGCAATGACCATCACCGCCGCCATTCTCGGGCGCCCCAATGTTGGAAAATCAACGCTGTTCAATCGTCTCGTCGGGCGCAAGATCGCCCTGGTCGATGACCAACCGGGCGTCACCCGCGACCGCCGCGAGGGTGAAGCCCGCCTCTATGACCTGAAATTCCGGGTCTTCGACACGGCGGGCCTCGATGATGCGCGCAAGGATTCGCTCGAAGCGCGCATGAGCGCCCAGGCCGAGACCGCCGTTGACGAGTCAGATGTCATCCTCTTCGTCATGGACATCCGCGCCGGCGTCACGCCCATGGACCGCGAGTTCGCCGAACGCATCCGCAAGAAGGGCAAGCCCATCATCCTGATCGCCAACAAGGCGGAAGGGCACCAGGCGCAAAGCGGATTGATGGAAGCCTATGAACTGGGCTTTGGCGAACCGCTGGCCATTTCCGCCGAGCATGGCGACGGCCTCGACCAGATTTACGACGCGCTGCTGCCGTTCCATGAAGCAGCACCCAAGGAAGAAATGGAAGGCGAGGACCGGGCCACGGGACCTTTGCGGCTGGCCATCGTCGGACAGCCCAATGCCGGCAAGTCGACACTGGTCAACGCGCTGCTTGGCGAGGAGCGCATGCTGACCGGCCCTGAGGCCGGCATCACGCGCGACGCCATATCGACCGACTTCTCGTGGCACGGCCAGCCGATCCGCCTGTGGGATACGGCGGGCATCAGGCGCAAGGCCAAGGTTGATGGCAAGATCGAAAAACTGGCGGTGGCCGATGCGCTGCGCGCCATCCGCTTTGCCGAATGCGTAGTGGTGCTGATCGATGCCTCAATGCCGATCGAAAGCCAGGACCTTACTTTGTGCAATCTCGTCGCCCAGGAAGGCCGCGCCATCGTGCTGGCCTTGAGCAAGTGGGACATTGTCGAGGACAAGCTGAAAACTCTCAAGGAAGTCGAGAGCAAACTCGAGGACGTGCTGCCGGAAATCCGCGGCGTTCCGGTGGTGACGCTGTCGGCCATCCAGGAGAAGGGCCTCGACAAGCTGTTGAAAGCCGTCATGGGCACCATGGAAAAGTGGAACAGCCGCATCCCCACCGCCCAGATCAACCGCTGGCTCGAGTCGATGATCGACCGCAATCCGCCGCCCGCACCGTCTGGCCGCCGCATCAAGATCCGCTATGCCACCCAGGCCGATTCACGGCCGCCAACTTTTGCGATCTTCGGCAACCAATTGTCCAAGCTGCCGACCAGCTATACCCGCTATCTGATGAACGGCCTGCGCAAGGATTTCGAACTGTGGGGCGTCCCCATCCGCTTCAGCCTGCGCGGCGGCAAGAACCCTTACGACGGCAGGTGAGGGATTTGTCATATCAACGGCGTGATGAAGTAAGTTTTCACCGCTGTGACTTCCAACTTCTGTCATCCCCGGATTTATTCCGGGGACCCATCGCTCAACACGCTCAGCGCCGTCATGTGTTGTACCATGGGTCCCCGGAATAAATCCGGCGATGACAATGCAGGGGCGGAGGACAATCGGTCAACTCCTCTGGCCATTGCCATCAAATTTGTTTGAACAATCCGCTGGCAGCGTATTTGTAGACGCTGCCGTTGTCGGTGAAGGAGGCCACGCACAGATCGACGATCTGGGCTGCTACCTCTTCCGCCGTGGGCAGGGTTTCCGGGTCTTCGCCGGGCATGGCCGTAGCGCGCATTTTGGTGCGGGTGGGGCCGGGGCTGAAGCAATTGACACGTAGATTCGTGGTCGCGACTTCGCCAGCATAGGTTTTCATGACAGCTTCCAGTGCCGCCTTGGAAATCGAATAGGTGCCCCAATAGGGCCAGCACTTGTGCGCCAGTCCCGATGTCACGAACACGGCGCGGCCGGCATCGGAGGCGCGCAGCAGGGGATCGAGCGAGCGGATCAGGCGGTAATTGGCGGTGACGTTCACCGCCATGACTTCGTCCCACAGTTTCGGGTCAACATGGGCCAGCGGCGTCAGCTTGCCGAGGATTCCGGCATTGCCAATCAGGATGTCCAGTTTCTTCCAGCGTTCGAAAATCGCCGCACCGAGGCGGTCGATGGCCGCGAAGTCCTTGATGTCGGCGGGCACCAGCGTGGCGCTGCCGCCGAGTTTCCTGATGTCGTCGTCAAGTTCGACAAGGCCGCCTTCGGTGCGCGCCATGGCGATGACATGGGCACCTTGTTTCGCCAGCGCCAGTGCTGCACCACGGCCCAGCCCGCGCGAGGCGCCGGTGACCACGGCGACGCGGCCTTCGAGCAATCCCGCCATGGTGATCAGCCCGCTTCCGCCAGCAGCGACAGTTGCTGCTTGCCGCGCTCGCCGCCCAGGTCGGTGAGCGGGGTCGGATAATCACCGGTGAAGCAATGGTCGGTGAATTGCGGGCGGATATTGTCGCGGCCGGGCAGGCCAACGGCGCGATAGATGCCGTCCACCGACAGGAAGGCCAGCGAAGTGACGCCGATGAAGGCGCGCATCTCCTCCAGCGTATGGGTGGCGGCAAGCAGCGATTTCTGTTCTGGCGTGTCGATGCCGTAGAAATCCGGATAGGCAATAGGCGGCGAGGAAATCCGCATATGCACTTCCTTGGCACCGGCCTCGTACATCATCTGCACGATCTTCACCGAGGTGGTGCCGCGCACGATCGAGTCGTCAAGCAGCACGATGCGCTTGCCGTTGACCACGGCGCGGTTGGCATTGTGCTTCAACTTGACACCCAACGAGCGGATGGTCTGGGTCGGTTCGATGAAGGTGCGGCCCACATAGTGGTTACGGATGATGCCGAGTTCGAAGGGAATGCCCGTCGCCTGCGAGAAACCCAGGGCGGCGGGAACACCTGAGTCGGGGATTGGTACGACAACGTCGGCGAGGACGGGCGACTCCTTGGCCAGCTGGCGGCCCATGGCTTTCCGTACTTCGTAGATGGAGCGGCCGCCGAGCATGGAATCGGGCCT
>JBKJQD010000047.1:0-4215 GCA_046594125.1 Aestuariivirga sp. | reverse complement strand
CTGGCATCGGTTACTTCCGCCGCCCGGGTTTCCAAACTGACGATACGCTGCCGGAGTTCGAACATCTGGCCCGACTGAAAAGCCGTGCCAGTCTTGAAACTGTCGACACGGCCGGCGAGGCGGCCGAGACGCAGGAGCCAGTCGTCGATGCGTTCGAGTGTGCCAGCGATGCGGCTGGAGTCTTCGCGGCCGCCGATCTTCAAGGCCGTCTGCAAATTGGTGCGGTAAGTGATCGCCACCGCGATTTGCCGGGCCAGTTCTTCATGGCGCAACGCGCCGGCCTGAAGTTCGTCTTCCAGCAGTTCCCTCAGGATTTCCGCGTCTGCTTCACCATCAGCTGATGAGATCAGAACCTGACACGCCGCCAGGAACATGGCCCACAGCACGATCAAGACGGAGGTCCATGGCGGTACATCGAGTCCCGAAACGAAATGCACCCAGGAAGCGGCGAGAATGAAACAGCCGATAAACGAGGCGACATACGGGCTGGTGAGCGCGGCGCCGAGCTTCGCGTGGCGAAGGCGCGTTGCAAGCCTGAGTTTCCGGCCCGCGTTCATGTCACTGCTCGGCGGAAATCTTGACATAGGCCGCATCGACGGAGCCGGTGTCGGCCTTGAACATAGCTCCGCCCGTCACTTGCGCCATACGTCCGAGCGCATCGGCGTTTGCGCCTTCACCGAACGCGATGGTGTAGAGCCTGACGTTCTCGGCTTCCGGCCCCGACGGGAGGCAGGTCTGGAACATGCGGTTCTCGGAGATGGTGCCCGCCGTGTCGGCGCCGTCCGAGAGAACGACAATGCCATACAGCCGGTTCTCGCCCGCACTCTGGTCCTTGCGGCGGGCCTCTTCGATCATCGTCTCGGCAGCACACACCGCTCCATGAAGATTGGTGCCGCCATCGGCCGTCAAATTGAGAACGCGCCGGGAAAGTGATTCGGAAACGCCGGAAACCTGCTCGAAACCAGAAACCGTGGTGATCGTGTCGTTGAAGACCATGAGCCCGACGCGATCACTGGGATAGAGGCGCTTCAGGAAGGCACTGGCTGCCTCGGTGGCGGCCCGGATACTCTGGCCGCCCATGCTGCCCGACACATCAAGCACAAGAAGAATCGTCGCCTTGCGCTTGGTGACCAGAAACTGATCGATGATGGCCGCCGAAGTTTTCGCATCGGGAAGCCCGAGCGGGGCCACTGTCTGGGGCCGCGCAGCGGGATCAGTTCCATTGCTTGAATCAAGCGGGCTGGCAACCGCCACGTTGGCGTTGAGCGGACGCAAATAGTTGGCGACCGCAAGAGACTGTTGCTCCGGGCTGCGGAGGAAATCGCCGAAAAGCCTGGCCGCCTCGGCCTGTTCGGCGCTCACCCACGATGTGCCGTCCAAGATGCAATAGGGGTGGTCGCTCCAGAAAGTGCCATCGGCGGGGAACAGGAACACCATGGGCCAGCGCAGATCCTTGCCACGCTCGGCGTTGAGGCGGACGACACCTTCCTCGAAGGCCGAGGCCGCGTGAAGGAACTGGGGGCCGTTCTTCGCCATGAGATTGAGTAGGTCCGTCGATATCATGCCGTATTTCGAGGTGTTCTGCGCCAAGGTTCGAAGTGCCTGCTCGACTCGTGGCTCATAGATGTCCTGGGCTTCGAGTCCTTGGGTCTTGCCGGTGATCGCATAGATAGCGGAAGCCAGGAACAGGATGCCGTTGCTTGAGTATTGCGGATTGGCATGGCCGAGCTTGAAGCGGCCCCATTCCGGGTGGCCGTAACGGGCCCAGCCCTGGGGGTCGTTGGCCAGATCGATAATGGCCTTCCATCCAACCTTCTTGCCAGACCACCCAAGCGCCTCAGCCATCGGCCGCCAGATGGCAATTCCCATCGGTGTGTAGATTGTTGGCTTGCACGGCTCGCTCATCGCCGCGTGACTCTGCTTTTGTAGCCAGCGGTCGTTGAATTGCCCGACCCAGGTATTTTCACCGGGACTCCACACCACCGGCTGGAGCTTGCCATCGAGAATCCGCAGCATGGAATCACCCGACAGCACACCCTTGATTTCGACATCGATCGGCTTGCCGGTGCCGGTCATGATGTTCTTTGTACGGAATACGCCGGCGGCGGCTTCAAGCCATTTCTGTTTGGTCACCGAAGTGGCGATTGTCAGGTGAACCGGCTCGAGTCCGGCGTGCAGTGCCGGCGGCATGCCGCCGCAAAAGGCAAGAAGTGCCCCACTCCCGGCGATGGCGAGTGTCATGATGGCGAAAAAAGTCCGGCGTGAGCGTTTCATGAACCTGCTCCCTGATTGGAATTGAGGTTGATGTGCAGCGGCAGGCGTTCCTGGCTGAAGTCGGGTAGAGCGCGTTGGGCTTCGCCGCCGCCGAAAAATTCATCGAGTGCGGCGCTGGCAAGGGCTGCTTGCTCGATTTCGCGCGCCCGGAGATCGGCGGGCTCCATGTGGACGCTGGCGACACGAACCCGGGCGGAGGCCTTCTCGTGTTCGTCCTCCACCATGTCCTGAAGCCGGTTGAGCGAATCTCCCGAGCTGCCGAGGCTGCCAATCATCGCGTTTGCCATGCCTTCAAGATCAGCGAGCGCGCGGCCAACCTTGAGATCGCCGATCCGCCGCCTCACCTTTTCGATTCGGCTGCGGCTTTCGGCAAGCGCTGACTCACGGGTGCGAACGAGCTGGCTGTAAGTTGTCTCGGCGGACTCAAGCTGTTTGCGGTCTTCGGCGAGATGGGCATTGACGTCCTTCAGCTGAAGGGCATAGCGAGCCGCCGCCTCGCGCTCGCCTGCCTTGACAAGGGCGTTGATCTTGGACGAGAGCTCCAGGCCTTGCGCCTCGCCTCGCCGCGTCTGGGTCATCAGCTTCTCCGAAAGCGCCGCATGGGATACGAGGCCCTCGTTGAATCGCCCGATAAGCTTCCGCAGGTTTTCCTTTTCAACATCGAGCAGCGCTTCGGGGTTGCGGCTTTCGAAGTAAGAGACAAGCCGTCCAGTGAGCCCCCGGGCGACGTTCCAGATGCGAATGATCAATGCCATGAATTGTCCTCCTGCAGCGGGTTCACAGGATGGGGGATTACAAATCTCGTGCCAGTTTCTGGATTTGTGAGACAGTGCTAATCGATTGAAATTACAACATGTTTCAGGAGCGCCAATGGTCTGTCGGCAAGATTCCGCCGATGGCGGAAATGCGGCAAGCGGAAATCGGCGAGCCTCGACGGGATAGAAAATTGGAAGAGAAGCCGCTTGGGTTTATACTGGCAGCCATTGAATCAAGCCGTCGCAATCTCTCCATCACCAGTCTTGAGCCAGTGATCCAGCCTGGGCGGCCGGGCCAAGTCCGGCCATGGCGGGAAGAGAGCTGGACCCGCGAGTCAGGTTCATGTGCCGCGCGGAGTTAGTCGTGCTCGTGGCGATCAAGGTTGTATTTGCGCATTTTCTCGTTGAGCGTGCGCCGTGGAAGGCCGAGCGCATCGGCAGTCGCCTGGATATTGCCATGGGCGTCGACAAGAGCCGCGCGAATAAGCACCGCCTCGATGGCATCGATCTGGTCGGGCAGTGTCTTGGGTCTGCCGCCGTCGCTGTCGAGGAGCGGCCCGAGGCCGCCCGGCCGTGCGCCCAGCGCCAGAACAAAACGCTCGGCGATGTTTCTCAACTCGCGCACGTTGCCGCGCCAGTTATGCGCCATCAGGCGCTGGGCGTCATCGCCCGACGGCATCTGTACTTCACGCTGATAGCGCCCGGCGAACTCCCGCACGAAGTGATCGAACAACAGAAGAATATCTTCGCGCCGCTCGTTGAGCGCAGGAATGTGGATTTCCGCAACGTTGAGGCGGTAGTAGAGGTTTTCCCGAAACGCGTTGCGATTGGCGGCTTCGCGGAGATTGCTCTTGGTGGCAGCGATCACCCGGATATCGACCTTGATCACGTCGTTGCTGCCGACCCGAGTGATCACCCTTTCCTGCAACATGCGGAGGAGCTTCACCTGGAAATTCATCGGCATGCTCTCGACCTCGTCGAGAAACAGTGTGCCCGCTTTCGCATGCTCGATGAGGCCAATGCGGCGCTGCTTGGCATCGGTGAAGGCGCCGGGTTCATGCCCGAAGAGTTCGCTTTCGATGATGTTCTCGGAGAGGCCGCCGCAATTGATGGCGACAAACCTGGCGCGGGCGCGGCTGCCAAACTCGTGGAGCGCGCGGGCCACCACTTCCTTGCCGGTGCCGGT
>JBKJQD010000009.1:0-6644 GCA_046594125.1 Aestuariivirga sp. | reverse complement strand
CAGCGAACCACCGGTCCGCGCCGCCAGCCCCGAGGCGCCCTTTCCCAGTTCCGCCAATGCCTCATCGCTGAGCGTCAGGGGAAACTTGCTAGCCCCGACAACAACGGCGATCAGCGGCCGCGGCAGGTCGCGCCATTCGGCTGACCAGCGCTCAATCTCGGCATTGGCAACGGGCCGGGCCACCGCAAAGGGCAAGGTCATTTCGATCAGTCGGGGATGGGCCGGGAGTCCATATTGCGGCGTGGAAACCACCAGATCGAAATGTTCCAGCGCGGCGCGCGGGCGGCCTAGGTGAATCAACTTCGCCGCTCCATCCGACGCAAGGCCGATCCAGCGGGCCACCGGCACCGTGCGCTTGCCCGTCGCTATTACCAACGCGGGCCATGGCGGCGAGATCAGGTGCAGCACCTCGGGCGTCAGGCTGGCGAGGCTGGCGCCCGCCAGCCAGTTGGGCAGATGACGCCGCGCGTTGAAGTCCAGCGGCTTCAGCACCACCTCGCCGCTGAGACGGCTGGCCAGCTCGCGCGCCTGGGCATTGTCGCCGGTGCGCGAACCTTGCAGAACCCAGATCAGCCGCGCTGCGCTCAAGCCGCCAGCTTCACGTCACCGAGAATTTGCTCAAGCGGCGCCACCCGGGCCATCACCTCAAGCGCATCGTGACGCACATGATTGCTGCGCATTTCCGCTTCGATCTGCTGGCGGCTGATCTGGCCGCTGTCGAGGCACTCCTTGAGGAGTGCAAAGAAGAACGCCTCCTGGCGCGGGTCCGGATGCTTCTTGTATTTGCCCCACAGGCGGATGCCGTTCTCCGGCAGGAAACGTCCGATCACTGGAATGCGGTTGGTGAAGTCGATGGGCAGTCCGGTCTTCCATGGCTGGGTGCGGCGCTTGGTATTGTGGATCAGCTTGGTGGCCGACGTGAGCCTGTCGAAATCATTCCATTCGGATTCGAGATAGCCGATGTTGCCGCGCGGCTCGTTGGCGAGAACGATCCAGTTGTCGTAATCCAGCTTGCCCGAAAACATATCCTCGAACTGCTTGGCGACGTTCCAGTGCTTGAGCCTGGCGCAGTCAAGCAGCATGACGCTGGACGCGATATAGTCGTCGCGGCCATTGTGGCCGGCGCGGCGCTTGGCCATGATTGCCTTGCCGCCCATGTCACGCGTCAGCAGATCGTTGACATCGCCCACCGCGAAGACATCCGGATCGATGACCACGGCGCGGCCCTCGTAGCCCATCAGTTCCGGCGGCATGAAACGGGTCGGCGTGAAGGATTGCAGGTCATCGTTCTTCCAGGTGCGCCAGCCGCCAGCCCTCAGGAACTGGCGGCCTTCGAAGGCTTTGAAAAACGGGAAGTCCTCCTGGCGGATGATCTTCACGTCGAAAGCGTCCGGACTGCGCGAATTGCGTTTCAACGAATGGGCGGAAACAATGGCCCCGGCGATCTGCTTGCCATTGGTGTGGATAAACACGGTGTTCTTCATGGACTTCTCCGCCTATCGGACTGCGCTGACGCTTCGCCTCGATATTAGGATGCCCACGCCCGGAATGCCAGTCCCCGGACCATCAGGCATTCGAAGGTTTGCAAGCGCGGGAGGCCGATGCTAGAGCGTACTGGACTTGGGCTGACTCTATCATTTCCCTCCCCCTTGTGGGGAGGGATTAAGGGTGGGGGTCCACGAGTCGAGACCTTGGCCACCCCCACCCCGTCCCTCCCCACAAGGGGGAGGGTGAAGTAAGGGGCAATCTCATAATCATGAGGCGTTAAGTGAACCACCAGCCCAATGCCTGACACCTCAAAACCCAGTCGATTGCCGGAAACCCTCATTCTTCCGGTGGAAACGCTGAACCGCGAATTCGACGCCAAGCTGCACCTGGCGCTGCGCGCCGCGGCGCGTGGCTGGAAGGTGATTTTCGGCGGCCGCACGGCAATCCATCAGCGCCTCCCCAGCCTGCCGCGCTCGGTTTATCTGGCGAAGGGCATCCGCACCGGCAACCGCCGCATTCTGCGCCTGCTCGACAACTTCGGTCATGTCATCGTGGCGCTTGACGAGGAGTCGCTCATCCGCCAGTCGGACGAGGCCCTGCTCATGATGCTCGATGAGGAGACGTTCAACCGGCCGCGGCTGCTCTATGCCTGGGGCAAGAGCGATGCCGACGTGTGGCGGCGCTTCAAGGGTTATCAAGGCACGCCGATCCTTGAGTTTGGCAATCCCCGTGCCGACATGCTGCGGCCCGAACTGTCCGCTTATTACCGCCCGCAGGTCGAAGCTCTCAATCAGCGCTTCGGCGACTTCGTGCTGGTGTCGAGCAACTTCAGTATGGTCAACCACTATATCGCCGACCATGTCCGCTTCCGCACCGCGGCAGGCACCGACACGGCTCGCCGCGACGAAATCAAGACCGGTATCGTGGCCCACAAGCAGATCGTCTTCGACGCCTTCCGGACAATGGTGCCAGAACTGGCCCGGATGATCGCGCCGATGACTTTGGTGGTGCGCCCGCACCCGTCCGAGAAGGCCGCCACCTGGGAACAGGCGGCAGCGGGTCTGGCCAACGTCGAGGTGATCCACGATGGTCCCATGGCGCCATGGCTGATGGCGGCGCGCCTCCTGATCCAGAACGGCTGCACCAGTGCCGTGGAAGCCGCCATCATCGGCACCCCGGCTCTCGCCTATCATCCGGTTGTCTCAAACCAATTTGAAGTGGAATTGTCGGACGGCCTCAGCCGCGACTGCCGGACGCTGGATGAACTCCTCGCCGCCACGCGGACGGTTCTCGCCCAGCCACGGCAGGCGGGCCGCCGCATTGATGCAGCCCAGATGCGCTTGTTGCACCATCACATTGCCTCGGTCGAAGGGCCGCTGAGCAGCGAGCGCATTCTCGACTCGCTCGAAGCCCATGCGGATATCCTGCAAACTCCGGCGCTGCGTCCCGCCGCCTATCTGCAAGGCCTGGCCAGTCATTACAGGCGCCAGGCCATCCGCGCCGTCACCACCAGGCTTCCCGGTTCGCCGAGCAGCGCCTCCTATACCGCCCACAAGTTTCCCGGCATCGGCGATGACATGATCGACAGCTGCATCCAGCGGTTCCGTGCTGTCATTCCTGAACTTCCGGACTTCCGGCGCCGGCAGATTGCCGCCGGCATCTTCGAAATTGAAAAAGTGGGTCCCCGCCATGACTGACGACGTGATGAACTACTGGAAACAGGAAGGCCTCGACAGCCTGATCGCACTCTACCAGGATCCAGAGAGCGCCGATCCGTTCCACGCCACGTCTGGCAAGGTCACGACCGCATTTGCACCGCAGGTTCAAGACCTCGTACGGCTGCATCAGCTGGTTCGCAGCCGCATGGCGGCGACGGTGCTGGAATTCGGCGTCGGCTTTTCCACCGTCGTTCTGGCCGATGCGCTGGCCAAGAACGAAGCCGATTTCAACGCCGTTCCCGACCGGCCCAAGCTGCGCAATTCCAGGCTGTTCCAACTGTTCAGTGTCGATGCCAGCGAGCACTGGATCGGCGAAACCCGCAAGCGCCTGCCAGCCCACCTGGCGGGACGGGTGACAATCGGCCACAGCCCGGTCGAGATCGGCACCCACAACGGTCAAATCTGCCATTTCTACAAGAAACTGCCCAATGTCGTGGCCGACTTCATTTACCTCGATGCGCCGTTGCCCAAGGACGTACAAGGATCGATCAACGGCATCGACTTTTCGGTGGACGAGCGCACCGTCATGTCGGGCGATCTCCTCCTGCTCGAATCGACCATGCTGCCAGGTACCTTCATCATCGTCGACGGCCGCGTCAACAATGCCCGTTTCCTGCAGCGCAATTTTACCCGCAACTTCATCCACACCTACAGCCGGGAGGGAGACATCACCACTTTCGAACTCGACGAACCGCCGCTCGGCCGCCACAGCCACGACCTCGCCAAACTCGTCGCCACCCATAAAAGGACCAGATGACGGGGCTGTCCAATTCGACTAGAACCGCGGCGGACAGAAATCAGGGTACCCGATGTTTTCGATCAGGATTATCGGCGCAGGCTCGATCGGCAATCATCTGGCCAACGCGGCGCGCAGCCGTGGCTGGGCCGTGACGCTGACCGACAATGACCCGGCAGCCCTCGACCGCGCCCGCACCAGCATCTATCCGCAACGCTATGGCGTCTGGGATAAGGCTATCGTGCTGAAGGAGTCGCGCGCCGCGATGGGTGACGCCGCCGACGTGGTGTTCATCGGCACCCCGCCCGACAGCCATATCGCCTTGGCCAATGCCGTCCTCGACCAGGTGACGCCGAAAGCCATCATCATTGAAAAGCCGCTGGCCGGTCCCGGCCTCGAAGGTTGCGCTGTCTTGGCGGCCCGCGTCGCCAAGGCCGGCATCTTCGCTGGCGTCGGCTACAATCATACGCTGGGCCAGAATACCGTCGAGGCCGAGAAGATCGTCAGGTCGGGCGCACTCGGTACGATTTCAACGATCTCGTCACGCACCCGCGAACACTGGGGCGGCATCTTCAAGGCCCACCCCTGGCTCTCCGGTCCTTCGGACTCCTATCTCGGTTTCTCCAGCCGGGGCGGCGGGGCAGCGGGCGAACATTCGCACGCCATCAACATCTGGCAGCACTTCGCCAACCTGATCGGTGCCGGCCGGGTGAGCGAAGTCAGTGCCATGCTCGACATGGTGGAGGATGGCTTGGTCGCCTATGACCGCCTGTGCTACGCCAGCCTGCGCACCGAGCACGGCCTGGTGGGCGATGTCATTCAGGATGTGGTGACGTCTCCGGTTGAAAAATCCTGCCGCATCCAGGGCAGCGCCGGATTCCTCGACTGGCGCGTCGGCCGCAAGCCCGGCCACGACGCGGTGATCTCGGGCAATGGCGATGCCTCTACCGAAACGCTGATCGCCAAGACCCGTGCCGACGACTTCAAGGGCGAGATCGCCCATCTTGAGGATGTGCTGTCCGGCAAGGTGACGTCGTCGCCGATTGCCCTTGAGCGCGGGCTTGAAACCATGATGGTCATCGCCGCCGCCTTCCGCTCGCACCAGACGGGACGGCGCGTGCGCATCGACTGGGCCAGGGGCTATAGCCCTGAGGCACTGACATAACTGGAGTGATGATGTCCAAGCCTTTCAATTTCGACAACCTCTTTATCTACGACCTCGCCAACAACCACCAGGGCGACATCGAGCACGCCCGCAACATCGTCACGCAAGTGGGCCGGGTCAATCGCGACGGCAAGATGAAGGGCGCCCTGAAATTCCAGTTCCGCCAGCTCGACAGTTTCATCCATCCGGACTTCCAGGGCAGCAAGGACCATAAATACGTCAAGCGCTTTTCCGAAACGCGCCTTGAGATGGAGGCTTTCGCCAGCCTCGCCAGGCATGTGCGCGCCGAAGGCCTGCTCACCATGTGTACGCCCTTCGACGAGGAATCCGTCGACATCATCTGCGACATGGGCCTCGACATCATCAAGATCGCCAGTTGCTCAGCCGATGACCGTCCGCTGCTTGAGAAGGTCGCCCGCGTCAACAAGCCGGTGGTGGTCTCGACCGCCGGCCTGCGCACCGACGAGATCGACTGGCTGGTGAACTTTCTCGAAACCGAGCGCGTCGACTTCGCGCTGATGCATTGCGTGGCGCTCTACCCCACACCCGGCGACAAGCTGCAGCTCAAGCAGATCGCCACGCTGCGCGAGCGTTATCTCAGCGTGCCCATCGGCTGGTCGACGCATGAGGATCAGGACAACACCGCCGCCGTGCAGATCGCCTATGCGCTTGGCGCCCGCCTGTTCGAACGCCATGTCGGCCTCAACACCGACAAGTACAAACTCAACAGCTATTCCTCGACGCCCGAGCAATTGACCAAATGGATCGCCGCCTTCAACAGCGCCCGCGCCATGCTGGGCAACGAGGAGCGCGCGCCCACCTCTCCCGCCGAACGCCAGACACTTGTCGAACTGAAGCGCGGCACCTATGCCAAACGCGCCATCGCCAAGGGCGAGGTGCTGCAACGCCAGGACATATTCTTCGCCATGCCGGTGCAGGATGGCCAGCTGGTGTCCGGCCACTGGCGCGCCGGTCTGGTGGCCGACCGCGACTATGCGCTGAATGCCGCCATTGACGGCTCAATCAGCGGCCAGGGTGTGAGTGACGAGCAACTCGTCTACCAGATCATGCTGCAGGTCCGCGCCATGCTGAACAAGGCCTCGATCCACATCAACGAAGATGCCTCGATCGAGATTTCCCACCACTACGGATTGAAGCGCTTCCGCGAATTTGGCGCGGTCATCGTCACCTGTATCAACCGCACCTATGCCAAGAAGCTGGTGATCCAGTTGCCGCGCCAGAAGCACCCCTATCACTTCCACAAGCAGAAGGAAGAAACCTTCCAGTTGCTCGATGGCGATCTCGAGATCGTCAAGGACGGCGCCAAGCTGCGCCTGGTGCCGGGCGATACGTTCCTCGTGGAACCCAACCAATGGCACAAGTTCGCAAGTCTTGACGGTTGCATCTTCGAGGAAGTCTCGACCACGCACTTCAACAATGATTCCTTCTACGAGGACCCGTCCATCGCCCGCATGCCGCGCGACGACCGCAAGACCAAGGTGGACAACTGGCTTGCCTATTTCCGCAAACAACATGC
>JBKJQD010000244.1:0-7020 GCA_046594125.1 Aestuariivirga sp. | reverse complement strand
CAGCGACTCGTGCAGTGTCGCGCGGTTGTCGGGCAGGCCCGGCTTCCAGATGCTGCGGGTCATCGCTGACTGGATCGACCACAGCGGATCGATGTCCGACACTGGCCAGTCGCTGGCGAAGACGACGCGGGCGCCGGTGTTGCGGATGGCGCGCTGGGCGAAGGCGTAAGGCCAGCGCGCTTCGCCGAGATGGGTCAGGTAGGGTTCGAGCGGCAGGCCGTGGCAGCCCGGCGGATGCGGCGGCTGCATCGAGGCGATGACGCCCATGGCGGCGAAACGCGGAATATCATCCGGGTGGATCACCTCGATATGCTCGACGCGGTGGCGGCTGTCGCGGCGGCCATTGGCCTTGAGCGCCGCCTCATAGCCGTCGAGCACGATGCGAACGGCACCATCGCCGATGGCGTGGACGGCGATCTGCAAGCCCCGCCGGTCGGCTTCAACCGCGATACGCGCGAAATGCTCCGGCGCGAACAGGGGCTCGCCCTTCCAGCCCGGCCTGTCGGCATAATCGTCCACCAGCACCGCCGTCGAACTGTCGACCACGCCATCGACGAAGACCTTGACGAAGCCCGAGCCCAGCATGTCCGAGCGGTAGCGCCCGGCCATTACGCTGGCTTTTTCCAGCATGGTGATGTCCATGAAATTCTTCATGTGGAACGGCACGCGAACCCGCGCAGTCAAGGCGCCGCGCCGCTCAAGCTCCTCGAGCAGTTCCAGCGTATAGAGATTGCCATCCATGTTGTGGATCGCCGTGATGCCGTGGCGGGCGCAATGGGCGAGGCCTTTCTTCATCACCGCCAGATCAAGCTCCCATTGATCGCGCGTTGGCCGCGGATCGGGTTCGCCGCCGGTGGTGAGGCCAAGGCGGTCGCGGTCGCCGGCTTTCGACAACTGCCGCACCGGGTTGATCGCCTCGCCTTCACGCAGTTCGCCAGCCGCGAGGCCATCGGCGCCCATGACAATCTCATTGCCGGGGCCAAGCTTGCGGCCCTTGAGCACGCCCGCCATCTCCAGCGCCTTCGTATTGGCCCAGGCCGTATGATGGTCCGGCGCGTAGATCAGCAGGGGCCGGTCACTGACGATGCGGTCGAGGTGGTGGCGGGTAACGGGTTCGTTGGACCCGAGGATGATATAGTCGGCCTGTTCGCCGATAACGAGATCATCGCCCGGGTTGCGGTCGATATGCTCCAGCGTCCTGGCCTTCATCGCCGCGAAGCCATTGACGCCGTAAAGCTGCAGGTGATCGAGTTCGGCGGCTCCGGCAAACAGATGCAAGTGGCCTTCGACGAAACCCGGAATGACGGTGGCACCTTGGGCATCGATGACGCGGGTCTTTTGCCCCTTCTCACGCAAGACCTCCGCATTGGCCCCCAAGTGGCTGATGCGATTCCCGGAAATGGCCAGCGCTTCGGCGCGCGGCCGGGCAGCGTCCATGGTGAGGATGGCGGCGTTGGCGATGATCAGATCAGCACTCACTTCAAAACTCCATTCTTGCAGGCGTCGATTTCGCAAAAGACCGGATGTGCTGCAATATTGACACTTCCCCGGTCACGGCAGAGTCTGTAGACAGGCGCACCTTCCTCAAGGTTTGGCATCATGCTCCAGCGTCTCCTGCTCTCTGTTTCCCTGATTGCCGCCTGTACGGCAAGTGCCTCGGCACAAGAGCGCCAATGGTCGCTCGATGCCAGCGACCAGGACGCCTACCTGATCTTCGGCGTGCCCGAATCCGACGACGTTGGCATCAGCCTGTGGTGTACGGTGCAGAAGGGCGAGATCAACATTTTCCTGCCCGAGGGCGATCCCGCCGAGAAGCCCGGCAAAGACGTGACGCTGACCTTGACCGCTGGCGAGGTGTCAGCCGATTTCAAGGGCAAGACCGAGGTCAATGAGGAAGCAGGCACCACCAGTGTCGAGGCCAAGGCGCCCGACACCCTGCCGATTTTCGCCGCCATGCTGAAGGCCGACCGCTTGCATGTGAAGACCGGCAGTGCAGACGATGTCTTCCCGCTGATTGACGCTGACCTGCAGGGCCTGTTCGCAGTCTGCCACAAGCCCTGAGTTACGCTGCAACGAGCCGTTGCAGGGTGTCGATGGTCGAGTGGTCGGCGATGCCGTCAATGCGCTCCGGGCGGAAATGGCGCTGGAAGGCGCCGACTACCTTGCTTGTGGCCGCGTCATAGGTGCCGGTGACATCGATGCCATAGCCATAGCCGGCCAGCAGCGCCTGCAATTGGCGCACTGTCTCCGGATCAAGATCAAGCCCATCGCCAATTGCCGCCGGTTCCACCCAGTGGCCGATGCCTTCACGGTGCAACAAATCCCAGTCGAAGCGTTCGCCAGGATCGATCTTGCGCCCCGGCGCCACGTCGGAATGGGCCAGCACCATATGCTTCGCGATCGCATGGCGCGACAGGATGTCGTGGCAGAGGGCGATGACCGCCTGCATCTGGTGCGGCGGAAAATCATGGTACCCGATGTTATGGCCGGGGTTGTGGATTTCGATGCCGATGGAGCGCGAATTGGTGTCGGTCTCGCCATTCCACGAGGAAGCCCCGGCGTGCCAGGCACGCATCTCCTCGCCCACCATCTGGGTGATGTCACCTGTCTCATCGACCAGATAGTGGCAGGAGACGCCCGAAGCCTTGTTGCACAGCCAGTCGCGCGCCTTGGCGGCCGAGGCCATGCCGGTGTAGTGCAGCAGCAGCATGTCGATGGGCCGTTCATTACGCCGCGGCTCAATATTGGGCGAGAGCATGAAGGACCGGGCGAGCCGCGAACGGATCACCGGACCTGCTCCGCCATGATCAGGTCATAGGCCTCGTTGACCTTTTGCAGACGCGCCGTGGCGATATTGATCATCTCTTCGGGAACACCTGCCGCGATGTGGCGGTCGGGATGATATTCGCGCACCAGTTGCCGGTAGCGGCGCTTGATCTCGTCTGCCGTGGCGCCACGCTCAAGGCCAAGCACCGCATAAGGATCGCTGGCCAGCGCCACATGGCGGGCCTGGATACGGGCGAATTCACCCGGCGAAAATCCGAAGATCGAGGCAACGCTTTCCAGGAAAGCCATTTCGGCGGGGTGAATGGCGTCATCGGCCTTGGCGATATGGAACAATCCGTCGAGTACGTCTTCGAGAAGCCCCGAGCCCTTATGAAACAGACGGGCGATCTGCCGCGCATAGGATTCAAATCCGGCAACATCCTGCTTGGCGAGATTGAACACCCGCGCCACGGCGGCCAATTCGCCGTCGGGAATGTGGAACACCTGCTTGAAGGCGCGGATTTCGACGTCGCTCACCACGCCATCTGCCTTGGCCATCTTGGCGCCAAGGGCGATCATGCCGATGGTAAAGGCCAGCGATTTTTCCGGCGCGGTGGTTTTTCGGTTGGCAAGCTGGCGCAGGAACGGGCCGATGGAATCGCCAATGGCGGCAAGGGAGTCGGCAATGCGGGTCCAGATCGACATGGTGTCTCGGGAGTGCGGGCGGGCCGTCAGGACTTCTTCAGATAATGCGCCAGCGTGAACACCGGCGCATCAATATCCTGATGCCGGGCCAGCAACTGCTCGACATGCCAGGCGCGCCCCGCCGTCCACACCGTGGCCCACACCACCGGAACCGCACCCGCCACCATCAGGCCGTACATCATGAAATCCGGCAGGCCGAACAGCTTCGAGCCCGCCCATACCGTTGCCACCATGGCGGCACCGGCCTTGCAGAACACCAGCAGCGTGACACCAGACGCCGCGAGGAAACAGCCAAACGGGCTGAAGGCCTGCGTGCCGGCGGCGGGCTGGATATCCGGCTTGATGATTTCCTGTTCCATGAGCGACATATGCGCTTACGCAAGGCCGATTGCAACGCCCTGAAGGTGGCTGAATCACAGTCTGAGCATTTCTGTCCAAGCCATTGAATTAGCGGCAGTACGCGCTGCCGCTGCGGCGATTTTGTAGATCGAGATGGAGGTGATTGCGGTGGTTGTAGTCGGAGTCAGGGCCGAGAACCGTGTGAAATTCACCGCAAGCCGCATCGTGGACCTGATGCAGGAAGCGCTGCTCACTGCTCCCGCCACGCCAGCCATCCAGCACAGTCACCTTGCGCCCGCTCTCCAGTGTGAAGGCGGCAATGTCGATGGCGTTGCCATAGCCGTGCTCGCTCATCTTGGCGCCGCGCTGGTTGTTGCGTGGACGGCAGGAATAGGACGCCGCGATATCAACCACGACGACGCTTTCGCCGAAACTTTTCTGGGCGGCGGGCTGAACCGTGTTGCGCATCCAGTCATCAAGGGGTGCTGCCATGCCGCAGTTAAGCGTTGCAGCCTGGCTGAAGGACACGCCACCAATCGAGCGCACACTCCATGGGTCCGGCACTTCGCAGCCATTGCCCTCGTCAATGCGGCGCAAGCGTTCGGCAAGTCCCAGTCGGGACGGTTTCACACTGCAGGCACCATCGGGCGCCCTGATCCCGGCGGTTTCAAAATAGGTGGTTTTGCTTGATGAACCGCAGGCTGCGGCCAAAGCTGCAACCGCAGCCAGCAAGAGGAAATCCCGGACG
Organism: Aestuariivirga sp.; assembly: GCA_046594125.1. Taxonomy (GTDB): domain Bacteria; phylum Pseudomonadota; class Alphaproteobacteria; order Rhizobiales; family Aestuariivirgaceae; genus Aestuariivirga. Next base: position 2,462 of record JBKJQD010000244.1, on the reverse strand, counting down.
CTACGCAAAGCCTTACTCACCAGAACTTGAACTGACCCGCCATTAACCGCCGCCACGGTTAAGATTGCGTAACTTGATGCGCATCAATGCAAAGGCGTTGCCTGGATAGGATGATCACCATCCAATCCGAGGAGGTTTCCGTGAACAAATGGCTCTATCTGATCGTTGCGGCGGCCTTGACCATGGCCCCCGTTGCAGCGTTGGCGAGTTCGACTGCCGCACCAGCCCAAGCCGCCGCCGCAGGTATTTCACTCGAGCTTGGCCAGAATGATTTTCGCACCTATTGCGCCGCATGCCACGGCGTCGGCGCCAGGGGCGATGGCACGGTTGCCGAGTTCCTCACCATCGCCGCACCCGATCTCACCCGCCTCAGCAAACTCAATTCCGGCAAGTTCCCGAACGAGCGGGTGATGGGAGTGATCGACGGCCGCGCCGAGGTCAAGGTTCACGGTCCCCGCGATATGCCGGTGTGGGGCGACTGGTTCAATCTGGAAGCATCCACGCCTGGACTAAGCAAAGAAGCCCGTGAAACCATCGTCCACGACCGCATTTCGTCGCTGATGACCTATCTCGAGTCGATTCAGGAGCGCTAGCGCGTCAGTGCCGCGACCAGTTGGATGACGTCGCCGTTGCGCTTCGAGATGAACGAGGTAAACAATCCGCGCTGCATGTAGATCAGCGAGAAGCCCAGCACCTTGACGTCGATCACCTTGTAACGCCCGCCGCGCCAGCCGAGCCGCCAGCCGACGCTGTAGGTTTGCCCCGACAGGAGAAACACCTTGCTGCTGATCAGCACTTCCTTGTTGCTGTCGACTTCGGCATCGCCAAGCTCATATTTGGCAATGCCGAATTCCCGCGACTGGTCGGCCAAGTAGCGTGCCATGAAGGTGGGGGTGCCGCCGTAATAGAGCTGGCGCTTGCCCGGCGGCAGTTTCGATTTGTATTGACCCAGCGAATAGTCGGCGATCTCTTCTACCGCCGCATGGCGCTGGATGGCGCGGCGGAAGCTGGCGACAGTGCCCTGGCGATGGGCATTGAGCAGATCCTTGGCGATCACCCGCATCTGGACCAGCGACGGGTGGTCGGCGGCCAGTGCGGGGGGCGCCGCCACGCTTGCGGCGAGCAAGCCCAGCAGGGTGCGGCGGGTAAGTATTTGCCTGCGGCCCGTCATGATTCGGTTTCCATCGAGAACACCCCGGAGCTTTAGTTGACGCGTGCTTGCCGCGTCAACCTTTGGCCTACCAGGTTTCGGCTTGGCGCAGTTCGTCAAACAGCGCGTTGAAATCGCCTTTCGATTTGCCCAGCACCTTGGTGAAGCGGTCCTTCATCGAAATGGTCAGCCACACGCCCTTGAGATTGACATCGTTGATGCGGAAGCCGCCGCCAGCCGGCACCAGGCGCCAGCGCACCTGCTCGCGCCCCCCGCCCTTGAGCTTGATGGCGCTGTTGATCACCGTGAACTTTCCCTGCTGGGTGGTCTGCTTGATTTCCAGTTCACTGCCGCGGAAATCCTCGACGTAAAATACGAAGAGTCCCGCGGCATAGTTGCTGACCAGCTTGTAGAACTCATCGCGGCGGCCGCCGGGCAATTTGCTGCGATAGGGGCCCAGCGCATAGTCGGCGATGGCCCGCAGGTTGATGAAGCGGTTCATGAGCGAGGCAAAGCGCCCGCGCAGTGCCGTTCCCTTTTGTCCGGTATTGGCCAGCGCCATCACTTCGCCCGCAATGGCCTGAACATAGGATTCAGCCGTAGCCGCAGCGGCGGGACTCACATTGGCTTCGGCCAGCAGCAGTGCCAAGGCAAGTCCACCTAGCTGACGACGGCCCAGTGGTCGGGTCAGGAATTCAGGCATGTCACCTCCAAAACCAGCATTCAATTCTCGCAAAACAGGCGACAATAGGCCGTGAAACTGTGAAAAAAGCAAGGCCGGGTTGCTGTTGGAACCGAAGATTTCCGTTCTGCCAGAACCCGTTGCCGCCTGAATTCAGGCAGGCGCAGCTCCGCATTGTTGCTTGCGATCAACATAAGGATATGTTTATATGGTTATCGGAGAATGATGGTCCCATGGAAGAACTGCTTGCCGGATTAAGGGCTGCCGCCGAGGCGACGCGCATCCGGATTCTGTTCATCCTGTCGCATGGCGAGTTCAATGTCAGCGAACTGACGCAAATCCTCGGCCAGAGCCAGCCGCGTGTCAGCCGCCACCTGAAGCTCATGGTCGAGGCGGGCCTCGTAACCCGCCACAAGGAAGGTAACTGGGTGCTGTTCCGCCTGCGCGAGGAAGGCCTGGGCGGCGCCCTGTCGCGGGCCATCGTCGGTCTCTTGCCCGGCGATGAAACAGACCTCGCCCGCGATCTGGCGAGACTTGGGGATGTACGCGCCGCCCGCGCCGAGGCCGCCGCCCGCTATTTCAGAGATAATGCCAGCCAATGGCAAAGGCTGCGCTCGCTGCACGTGCGCG
>JBKJQD010000229.1:0-8735 GCA_046594125.1 Aestuariivirga sp. | reverse complement strand
GTGAACCGCGGCCCGCCATGCGGTAGCGCCCGGAATTGTAAATGACGATCAGGTCGATGCCGCCCATCTCCTCGCATTTGGCGGACAGGCCGGTGCCGGCACCGCCACCCACGATGGGAATGCGGCGGCGCTTCATGTCGTGGAATTTCTCCATCAGGGTCTTGCGGTCAAAACGTGGCACTCAGGCTCTCCTGTCACGATGCGGCGTCACGTTTGTGGACCGCCAGGGCCATCAGCCGCCGGTCGCGCCGGGCTTGTGCGGCGGCAAGCTCTTCGCGCGGCACAAGCGCGCGCCGTCCGGCCTCAAGTTTTTCGCCGATGCTGTCCAGCCATGGTGCCGCCGCCGCCTGCTGTTCGCCCACACGGCGGATGGTCGGGCCATAGCGCCGCAGATAATCCGCAACCCCGTCGGGCGCGTTGAGATCGATGGTTTCGATCGGCCCCATGAAACTCCAGCGCAACGCCAGTCCATCCTTGAAGGTGCGGTCGAGGTCTTCCGCCGACACATAGTCCTCGCCGATCAGCCGGAAGGCTTCGTTGAGCACCGCCAATTGCAGGCGGTTGAGAATGAAGCCCTCGATCTCGCGCTTCACTGTGACCGGCGCCATGCCGCAGTCTTTCATGAATCGGGCGGTGCGCGCCACTGCATCGCCATCGGTGAAGGGCGCCCCGCACAATTCAACAATTGGTGCCAGATGCGGTGGATTGATCGGATGCGCCACCAGACAGCGGGCGCGCGATGGCAAATCCGCAAACAGGATCGACGGCATGATGGCCGAGGTCGAACTGGCCAGCACCGCATCGGCTGGCGCATACTTTTCAAATTCGGCGAATAGCGCTTGCTTGGGCGCCGCCACCTCGACGATGTTTTCCTGGACGTGGTCCGCGCCGCTCACCGCCCCGCGCAAATCTTGCGCCGCATGAATGCGCGCCCTCAGGTCACCGGCACTTGCGATCAGGCCCGCCTGCTGCATATCTTTCAGCGATTGCGAAATCGACGCCAGCGCCCGCGAGACCTGCGAACTATCCTGATCCCACACGGCAACCTCGGCACCGCCGCGCGCAAATACCATGGCCCAGCTGCGGCCGACCAGCCCTGCGCCAATGACGGCGGCCTTCATCTGATACGAGCGCCGCTTACCGCGTCAAACACGAAAAGATGTTCCTTTGACAGTGCGACGCCGATATTCTCGCCCTGCTTGCCGGAGAAATCCTTCGGCGCCTTGACGGTGAGCTTGTCGCGGCCGGTCTGCACCGTCACCAGCGTGTGGTCACCGATAAGTTCGGTGGTGTAAATTTCGCCCTTGATGCTGCCCTTGCCCGGCGCCACCACCGAGCAGTCCTCCGGGCGAAACCCGAGAATGGCCTTTTCCACCTTGCCAGATACAGTGGTCGCGATCTTGGCACCGCCGGTCTGGAAAGCCGTGCCGCTGAGCGTGCCCTGCACCACGTTCATGGGTGGTGAACCGATGAACTGGGCGACAAAGAGGTTGGCGGGATCGTTATAGATTTTTGCCGGCGTATCGAGCTGCTGCAGCACGCCCTTTTCGAGAATGGCGACCCGGTGCGCCAGCGTCATCGCTTCGATCTGGTCATGGGTCACATAGAGCGTGGTGGTGCCAAGTGTGCTCTGCATGTGCTTCAGTTCGGCGCGCATGTGGCCGCGCAGCTTGGCATCGAGATTGGACAGCGGCTCGTCCATCAAAAACACCGACGGGCGCCGCACCATGGCGCGGGCCAGCGCCACGCGCTGACGCTGGCCGCCTGAAAGCTGGCGCGGATAACGGTCGAGCAGCATGTCGATCTGCACCTGGGCGGCTGCTTCCTTCACCGCGGCTTCTCTCTCGGCTACCGGGATTTTCCGGACCTTGAGCGGAAACCCGATGTTCTCGGCAACCGTCTTGTGCGGATAGAGCGCATAGGACTGGAAGACCATCGACACATCGCGATACTTCGGCAGGATGTTGGTTACCTCGCGGTCACCGATCAGCACGCGCCCAGCACTTGCCGTCTCGAGACCCGCGAGGATGCGCAGTGCTGTGGTCTTGCCGGAGCCTGAAGCCCCAAGAAGCACGAGGAATTCACCGGGCTCAATGCTGAGCGAGAGCTCTTCGAGAACCCTGACCGGTCCGAAGGATTTCTCGATCCGGTCGAAATTGACGGGTACGCCTGTTGCCGCGGTTGCCATGATCTTGATCCCTGAACTCTAGCCCTTGACGGCGCCCAGCAGGACGCCCTTGGCAATGAACCGCTGCAGAATGATGGCCATGAAGATCACCGGGATGATCATGACAACGATGATGGCGCACATCTCCCACCACAGCACGCCTTTCTCGCCGGCGTTCTTGGCGGCGACCATGATCGGCATGGTCTGCGCCTTGGAGGTCGAGAGGAACACCGCGAAGAGATACTCGTTCCAGTTCAGAATCAGTGTCAGCAGCGTCGTCGCGGCGAGGCCGGGACGGGTCAGCGGCAGAACGATTTCCCAGAATATGCCGAAGCGGGTCGAACCATCGAGCTGTGCCGACTCTTCCAGTTCGATGGGCAGGCTTGCGAAGAAATCGTGCATCAGCCAAACGACAATCGGCAGGTTGGCGACGGCATAGATGATGATGAGGCCCAAGTGCGTGTCGAGCAGGCCCACCGCCTGGAACATGATATAGACCGGGATAATCACCACAATCGGCGGCAGGATACGCTGCGAGATGATCCAGAACAGGATGTCGCCGTTTCCCAGAGTGGCGGTGAAGCGCTTGCCGAGGCTGCGCGCCAGAAGGAAAAAGAGGGCGAGGCCCACGGCTGCGGACACATACCACGGGATGCCGGCGTAGCTCGTTGCCAGGATCACCGCCAGCGCCAGAGCGACGAAGACGACGATGTTGCCGAACTTGGGCTTGTAGGTTACGCGAGCCAGTGCGTAGGCGGCCATGCTGCCGACGGCGACGCAAAGCGCTGTCGACGCCATGCCGATGACCATCGAGTTGCTGAAGGCCAGATAGACCCTGCAGATTTGCGGTTCCATCGGCTCGATAGCGACGAAGGGCGAGAGGATGAAAGCAAACGTGTTGTGGATCAGCAGGCCGAACTGCCGGGCAATGGCGTAGCCGTCACAGTAGGGGTCTGTCAAAAACTGGATACGCCAGGCGTCGAGGTTCGGCTGAAAATCCACGAAGGGTATGTAGAAGGGCCCCTGATTGACGGCCGCCGCATCCTTGAAGGCGGTGATCACCACCCAGTAGATCGGGAAAATCACGAAGGCCGACCAGAATATCAGCATGCCATAGGCCACCACCCGCGCCACTGGAGACATCTCGCCGATGGCGCGGGCCTCGAACAGCCGCTCCATCAGGCTGCGGCGGGACTCGTCGAATTTAAGTCTGGCGTCGCTCATGTTTGCGACTTCCGGAGCTGCTTCAGCACGACATAATTGAAGAAGGAGGAGCACACCACGACGGTGAGGATCAGCAGCAGATAAGCAACCGCCGACGATGAACCCATGTCGTTGGCGCGCCACAGGAAGTAGGAGTGCAGCGTCATCGATTCGGTGGCGATGCCAGGCCCGCCCGAGGTCATGATATTGGGCAGGTCGACGATCTTGAAGGCTTCGATCATGCGGATGAGGATGACCGTCACGGCGACCGGAACGATCTGCGGCCAGGTGATCTCGCGGAAAATCTGGATACTGGACGCGCCATCAACCTGGGCGGCCTCGACCTGGTCGCGCGAGACATTTTCAAGTGCCGCGAGCATGACGATGAAGATGAAGGGAATCCATTGCCAGCTGTCGCCGAGGACAACGAAAAAGCGCGCCGCCCAGGCGCTCGTCGACCACGCCCAGTCGCGCAGGCCGATGAACTCCCACAATGGCTGCAGCGGCCCCTTGGTGATGTCGAGCACCATCTTGAAGGCATAGCCGACGCCGAGTGGGGTGATCATCAGCGGAATGAAGAACAGTACGCGGAAGAAACTCTTCCCCAAAATGGGTTGCGAACACAGGAACGCCAGAGCGGTTCCGATCACGAACTGAAGGCTGCACCCCACAACCACATAGAACAGCGTTGTCAGCAGTGTGCCCCAGAGATTGCCCGAAAACAAAGTGCCGCCCAAAAGCCAGGCAACGAACACCGCCATGGACGCCGAGATCAAGCGGCCGATCATGCCGACCCACGATGCGCCATTCTGGCGCGAGCGATAAAGCCACCACAGGGAAGCGGCCAGCACCGCGAGTGTGAACAGCCAGCCAAAAACGGTGACGTCCCTGATGCGCCCGAGGAAGTGGGCTTGCTCACTGCCGGTGAACTGGGAGATAAAATTGCCGAGGCCGACGAAGCGGAATTTCAAGCCGGTGGCCGAGAACTTCACGCGGCTCAGCGCGAAGACGATGGAATAGAAGGTCGGGAAGATCGCAAAGATCAGAATGAGCGTAACGGCGGGTGCGATGAAGAACGTGCTCGAATGACGGTCAAACCACTCAGGCCAGGTCTCGCCAGCGTAAAGTCCAGCCGGGGCATCCCCCGGCTGGCGCGTGTCGTTGCCGCGATTCATTGTCGCGCTGATTACTTGCCGGTGCCGAGCGCCAGGCCTTGGGCCTTGATCTGCTCGTCGCGGCCGAAGTCATTGGTGATCTTCTCGAAGCCGTCGTCGATATTCTTCAGCGCTTCCTCGACGGTGACTTCGCCAGCCAGATAGCGGGCGAGTTCGGTGTCGATAACCACCGACGTGTACTGCTGGGCGCCGGGGATTTTCATGTCCGATGCCATGTTCGGGTTGTTGAGCGCGTCGTTGATCGCGCCCATGTAGTTGGTGGCCAGTTCCGCCGACATGCCGGCCTTCACCCACAGGTCCGTGCTCGCAAGCTGCGACAGACGGTAGGGGTTGTAGCCAGTAGCGCCGATCGTCACGTCGACGTTCGACTGGGCCGCCTGGTTCATGTAGGAGAGGAACGCGTAGGCGGCGTCCTTCTTCTTCTGGTCAATCTTGGCGTTGATTGCACCTGCCCAGCCGCCGAAGGCCGCGAAGGGTGCATAGTTGATGCCATCAACCGAGTAGGGCGCGTTTTCCTTGGTCACCGCCACGAGCTTGCCGGTGGCGCGGTCGAGCACTTCCTTGGAGCCGACGGCGCCAACGGCGAAGATCAGATTCTTGACCTTGGCACCGTCAGGATCGAGTTGCAGCGTACCGGGATCGCCCCATTCGATGAGCAGGCCGCAGCGGCCGGACTTGAACAGGGCGCGCGTGTCGCCGATGTCCATGTTCAGCTCTTCCGGCGGGCCGTACTTGCCGGTTTCCTTGTACAGTTCGAAGGCCTTCTTCCAGCCGTCGTTGCTGAACATCGGCTTCATCGTGGCGTTGTCGAAGTGGAAGCCCTGGGCGGTGCCCATGGTCTGCATGATCGGTGCTGCGATGGTCTGGATGGCGAAGTAGGACTGGGCATTGCGCTTCTTGAAGATGCAGGAGCCATAGTCGGCAACGCCGTCGCCGTTCATGTCCTGGCCATGGATCTTCGAGGCCAGGTCAATATAGTCTTCCCAGGTCTTGGGCGGCTTCAGGCCGGCCTTGTCCAGCACGTCCTTGCGGTAGTAGACCATCTGGAAGTCGCCATCGACCATCAGCATCTTGGTCTTGCCGCCGACCTTCTGGCCGAATTCGCGGAAATAGGGCGCGATGTCCGCCATGTTGATCTTGGTGTCCTTGGCGATATAGGGATCCAAGTCCTCAAGCAGGCCCGCGGCGTCAAGCTCGACGCCCCAGCCGGCGGCGAACACGCCGACGTCGATGGAGTTGGTGCCCGTCGTCCAGTCATTCTGGATCTTCGGGAAAATTTCGGCAAAGGGCACTTCGGTGACGACGATCTTGGCGCCCGTCAGCTTTTCGAAATCCTGGCCACGCGACTTCAGCGGGCCAGCGATCACCGGACCCGGACGGGTCAGGATGTTTACGGTTACGCCGTCGAATTCGCCAGCGCTGGCGGTGGCGGCTATGCCGCAGGCCGCGACACCGGCCATCATGGCTCCGAGGAGCAATTTCTTCAGTGACATTATGGTACCTCCCAAGGATATGGTGGTTATTCTCATCCACCTGTTCATCACAATAACGCAACCAGCACGCCGGTCAATAAATCAGTTGACTAGATTTATTGCCGCTGCCGGATCACAAACTCCCGGCGTCTTCCCGCCGCCATGGTCCTCCCTTTCAGTTCCGGTCCACACTCATGCCTGCACCGGTGCATCCTTGTGCATCAAGCCCTCGTCCTTCAAATCCTTCCACAGCGATTTCGGTATCTTGGTGGCCATCGTCTTGACGTTGAGGGCCACTTCCTTAGGCGACACCGCACCCGGAATGACGCTGACCACGGAGGGGTGATTGAGCGGAAAACGCAGCGCCGCCTGCGCCAGTTTGACCTTGTGGGCAGTACACACCGCCTCGATTTTCCTCACCCGGTCGAGAATATCCTTGGGGGCGCGGTCGTAATTGTACTTGGCCCCGGGCTTGGGACCGGTGGCGAGAATACCGGAGTTGTAGGGTCCGCCGAGCACAATGCCGACGCCACGTTTCTCGCACATCGGCAGGAAGGAATTGAGCGCCTCCTGTTCGAGCAGCGTATAGCGCCCGGCCAGCAGGAAGACGTCGAAGTCGCCCTTCTTCATCAAGATTTCGCACACCTGCCATTCATTGACACCAGCGCCGATCGCCTTGATCACTTTTTCCTCGCGCAATTTGGTCAACGCCTTGTAGCCGCCCTTCATGAAGGCCTTCACATGAGCGTCGCGGGCCGCTTCCGACTTGTGGGTGAAGACGTCCATGTCATGGGCATAGACGATGTCGATCGAGTCGATGCCGAGGCGTTCGAGCGAAAATTCCAGCGACCGCATCACGCCGTCGTAACTGTAGTCGAAGACCTCGCGGCGCGACGGCGTGTCGAAAAACTTGCCGATGCCGGTGCGCTGCTCCGGCGGACAAACCTCAAGCGTGCGCCCGATCTTGGTGGACAGCACATAGTCCTTGCGCTTCTTGCCGCGCAGGAACGGGTTGAGGCGGGTTTCCGAAAGCCCAAGACCATAGAGCGGCGCCGTATCATAATAGCGCACCCCGGCTTTCCACGCGGCGTCGAGCGCCGCCCGCGCGTCGGCCTCGGAAACCGCACGATAGAGATTGCCAAGCGGTGCGGCACCGAAGCCCAGTTCGGTGAAGGCGATGGTGGCGCCTGACGGTGCCTTGAAATTGCGTTTCTTCATGCCGTGATTTCCCCGGTGTTGAGATCTGCGAAAAGTTCCGGCCGCTGCCGGGCGAAGGCTTCAAGTTCGGTCATGACCGAGCCCAGATGCCGCTCCATGGCCTGTGCCGCGCCATCAGCATCACCGGCCTCAAGGGCATCAACGATGTGCAGGTGCTCGACAAGCGAATCTTCCTGCCGCCGTCTCGAGCTCAGCAAGCGCCGCACGCGATCGAGGCCAAGCCGCGCCGTTTCAGCGCAATTGCGAACCCGCTCAAATCCCAGGGCGTCAAGCAGGATGGCATGGAAGCCGAGATCGAATTCATGAAAGCCGATGCGGTCGCCCGAGGCAATGGCGGCTTTCTGATGCCTGAGATTCTGCCGCAGCGGACCGATCAGCTGGCCGGCGTTGGTTCTGACCAGTGTACGCACCGCCTCGACCTCGATGGCCCGGCGCAGGAACATGTTTTCGCGCGCATCGGACATTTTCATCAACGCCACGCGCGAGGCGCTCTGCGGGATGATGTCGACCAGGCCTTCGGCGGCCAGCCGGTTCATCGCCTCGCCCACCGGAAAGCGCGACACGCCGAGCCTGGTTGCGATGGCCTGTTTGTCGAGGACCTCACCCGGCTTGAATTCGAAGGAGACAATCGCCTCGCGCAGCGCCCCATGGACCCGTGCCGTCGCCCCGGCCCTCGCCGCACAGCCCGGTTCCAAAAAATCATAGGTGACGGAGGCGACTGACATGCTAACATGTTAGCCGGAATTGCCGCGCTGGCAAGCTCCTTCTGTGTCCGGAGATATTGAAATCATGACGGCCGCCGTTTCCAAGACTCCTGCTGCTTCCAAGACTCCCCGCATGCTGCGCCTCAACGCGGCCGACAACGTCCTTGTCTCGATCGACGTCGTGGAAAAAGGCGTGACGGCACCAGAAGGCATCAGCGCCCTCGACCGCATCATGAAGGGCCACAAGATGGCAACCATTGACATCGCCGAGGGCCAACCGGTGCGCAAGTTTGGCCAGATCATCGGCTTTGCCAAGCGCGCCATTGCCAAGGGCGAATGGATTCACGAACACAACACCGGCATGGCGGATTTCGCCCGCGACTACGCCTTCGCCGCCGATGCCAAGCCCGAGGACATTCTGCCGCCCGAACAGCGCGCCACCTTCCAGGGCTATCGCCGCGCCAACGGCAAGGTCGGCACCCGCAACTATATCGGCATCATGACCTCGGTGAACTGTTCGGCCACCGTGGCGGGTTTCATCGCCGAAGAAGTCCGGCGCTCCGGCATGCTTGACGCCTATCCCAACATCGATGGCGTGGTGGCGCTCAAGATGGACAATGGCTGTGTCATCGATTTCCGCGGCGCCATCTTCGATATCCTCAAGCGCACCGCCTGGGGCTATGCCACCAACCCCAACATGGGCGGTGTACTGATGGTAGGCCTCGGCTGCGAGGGCTTCCAGATCCCGCGCTTCAAGGAGGCCTATAATGTCACCGAGAGCGAGACCTTCCGCTCG
>JBKJQD010000200.1:0-11747 GCA_046594125.1 Aestuariivirga sp. | reverse complement strand
CGCCATGAGATTGTGCATAATAAATTTGTGGTTGATGACCTGAAATCCAAGGGTGCCATCTTCGTTGATGAGCTCGATGAGATTCCGGCGGGCGACCGGCCGGTGATTTTCTCGGCCCATGGCGTTCCCAAGGCGGTTCCTGCGGCTGCCAGTGCGCGCAAGCTGTTCCAGATTGATGCTACCTGCCCGCTGGTCACCAAGGTTCACATGGAGGCCGAACGCCACCACGCTCAAGGGTTGGAGATCATCCTCATCGGCCATCGCGGCCATCCGGAAGTGATCGGCACCATGGGGCAATTGCCGGACGGTGCCGTGACGCTGATCGAGACGGTGGCGGATGCCGAAGCATTGGTGGCGCTCCACCCTGAGAAATTGGCCTACGTCACCCAGACCACGCTTTCGGTGGATGACACGCGCGAGGTGATCGAGGTTCTGCGGCGGCGCTTCCCGGCCATTCGCGGGCCCTTCAAGGAAGACATCTGCTATGCCACGACCAATCGCCAGGAGGCGGTGAAGGCGATCGCCAATCGCATCGACATGCTGCTGGTGGTGGGGGCGCCGAACTCATCCAATTCCAAGCGGCTGGTTGAAGTGGGCATCCGGTCCGGCTGCCCGCGAGGCCTGCTGGTGCAGCGCGCCACCGATCTCGACTGGCCATCCCTGCCGCCGCTGCGCACCATCGGCCTGACGGCGGGCGCCTCGGCACCCGAGGTTCTGGTCAATGAAATCATCGATGCCTTTAGCACCCGCTACGAGGTGACGGTCGAAACGGTCACACTGCGCGACGAGAATGTCTTCTTCAAGTTGCCGCGCGAGCTGCGCGAAAGCCAGCCCGCCGCATGAGCGCCGGCACCGTCATCGTCCACAGCGATGGCGCCTGCTCGGGCAATCCGGGGCCGGGCGGCTGGGGCGCAATCCTCGACTATAACGGTACGCGCAAGGAACTTTGCGGTGGCGAGGCACTGACCACCAACAACCGCATGGAACTGATGGCCGCCATCATGGCACTGGAATCACTGAAGCGTTCCTGTCCGGTGGAGATGCATGTCGATTCGAACTATGTGAAGGACGGCATCACCAAATGGATTCACGGCTGGAAGAAAAACGGCTGGAAGACCGCTGACAAGAAGCCGGTGAAGAACGCCGAGCTGTGGCAGCGGCTTGATGCGGCGCTGGCCCAGCACAAGATCTCATGGCATTGGGTGAAGGGCCACGCTGGCCATGATGGCAACGAACGCGCCGATGAGCTGGCGCGCGACGGCATGGCGCCCTACAAGCGCGTCAAAGCTGGGTAAGGATGGTTTCGGCGCCCGACACGTTGACGCCGGATTTGGTCTCGACATTCAGGGTCTTCACGACGCCGTTCTCGACCAGCATCGAATAGCGCCGCGAGCGCTCGCCCATGCCGGCCGCTTTCAAATCGACGTTCAGGCCAACGGCCCTGGCGAAATCGCCGTTGCCATCGGCCAGCATCATGATCTTGCCATCGGCACCCGCTGCCTTGCCCCAGGCATTCATGACGTGAACATCATTGACCGAAGTGCAGGCGATGGTGTCGACACCCTTGACCTTGATGGCATCAATGGCGGCAAGGAAGCCCGGCAGGTGGCTGGCGCTGCAGGTGGGCGTGAAGGCGCCGGGCACGGCAAAGAGCACGACCTTGCGGCCGGAGAAAATGACGTCGGTCGACAGCTTCTGCTGGCCATCGCCGGTCATCACGGAAAATTCCGCGGCGGGAAGCTTGTCACCTGGCTTGATGGTCATGGCTCTAGTCCTGGTTGAGAATGAGACGACGGACTTAGGGGAGCATCAGGCTTTGTTCAAGCCCGCCGTCGCCGCCCTTGAAGGTGAGCTTCAGGACCGTGCCGCGCAGTGCCGAAAAATCTGGTAGATTGGCAACCCGCAGGCGCGCCGTGGTGCCATCTCCGGAAAACACCGGCGCGTGGAAGTAAGCGGAAGTGGCCGTCTCCACGAAGATGTCGTCAACCGCCTCGCGCAAAGTGAGCACCAGAACGGGCTTGCCATTCTCGCTGTCATAGGTGGTGCCCGAAACAATCTCCGCCGCAACCGGAAGCGATTTCGTCCATCGATCAACAAGGCGGCTGCCACCGGGGTCCAGCACCGCGGTCCCCAGTTCGATTTCAGCTTCGGCGCTGGCGGGAATGCAGACGTCCTTGCACACGGCGAAGAACAGCTTGAGATGCAACTTCACCCGTGATGGCGCGGCAGGCGTGACGCTGACCGGAAACACCACCTCATCCTTGTAGCCGATCGATTCGCCGCTGGCGTCCTGAAAGCGCGACGGGACAGGAAACTTCACAGCGATGGCGCCGGTTGGGACATCGCTATCCCAGGTGAACTGCGGCGGGATGCCGGCGTCGCCGGGGTTGCGCCAGTAGGTCTTCCAGCCCTCGTCAAGTTCGATGCGAATGCCGGTCGACCAGACATTGCCATCGAAGCCGTCACCGATCAGCGACATGCGGTAGGGTTTCACCACCGCCAGCGCCGTTTCCGGCGCGAAAGCCAGCGCTGCCGCCGATGCCATGATTGTCCTGCGATTCATCACTTCCTATATGAGGCACGGCAGCCGTGGCGCCAATCACGTTCCTGTCAGAATGTTGCGCTTTGCTGGAAAGTCAAAGCGCGTTAAACTTGAAACTGGTCTTGGATATGCCGGCATGAGCAAACAGAATTATCTCGACGGACAGATGTTGATCGCCATGCCCGGCATGGGCGACACGCGGTTTGATCATTCGCTGGTCTATCTCTGCGCCCATTCCGAGAATGGCGCCATGGGGCTGATCGTCAACAAGGTGACGCCGATGATGTGTTTCGGCGACCTCGTCGGACGCCTTGACGCGGTGGATGGCGAGGACCTGGCCAGGGCCACGGAGAATCTGATGGCGACGCCCATCCTGTTCGGCGGCCCGGTGGAGCCTGGCCGCGGCTTCGTGCTCCACACCAGCGACTACTTCACGCCCGATTCGAGCCTGCCGGTAACGGCCAAGATCGCCCTGACCGCCACCGTCGACATCCTGCGGGCCATGGCGCGCGGCGAAGGCCCAGTCCGCGCCAGTCTGGCGCTGGGCTATGCCGGCTGGGCGCCGGGGCAACTGGAAAACGAAATCCAGCACAATGGCTGGCTGCATTGTCCCGCCGACGACGAGCTGCTGTTCGGCTCCGCCCATGACCAGAAATACACCATGGCCTTGCGCAAGATCGGGGTTGATCCGGCGATGTTGTCAGGCGACGCCGGACACGCCTGAAGGCGGGCTGGTCTTCTTCTTGCGCTTCTTGCGCCGCGGGTTGGGGTTTTCGGCCCCGGCGTGTTCATTGGCAGCCGCCTGCATGGCGTTGTCGTGGGAGGTAGGCTTCGTCAGTACCGGGCGCGGCGGCGGCGGCGGGCGTGTGTCACGCTTGGCGGCAGCCGCGGTCTCGGCCTCAAGGGCGGCATTGGCCTCGGCGATGCCGGCTGCCGTAACGTCATGCAGGCGCGGCTCGGGATGGGGCTCGCGGGCGGCGCGCTCCCACAGCCAGGTGATGGCGGTGCGGCCCGTCGAAGAGGCATAGGGCAATCCGGTCAGCGCGTCGTTCACCTGCTTTGCGGTCATCGGCTTGCCGATGAAATAGCCCTGCCCCAGATCGCAGTTGAGCTGCCCCAGGCGATCAACCTGTTCCTGATTCTCGATGCCTTCGGCGACGATGTTGAGGCCCAGGGCATGGCCCATGGTGATGATCGATTCGAGGATGATGCTGGCGCGCGGATCGGCGGCATCGGCGGCGATAAAGCTCTGGTCAACCTTGAGCGTATCGAAGGGCAGCTTGCGCAGGCTCGACAGCGAGGAATAACCGGTGCCGAAATCGTCGCAGGAAATGCCCACGCCCAATTCGGCGAAGCGTTCGAGGATCTGCGCGGCGCGCTCGGGATATTGCATGACCAGCGACTCGGTGACCTCGATCTTCAGGCTGCCGCGGCGCAGGCCCTCGCGGTGCAGCACCTGCTTGATCTCGTCGATGAGATCAGCTTCGATCAACTGCGCCGAGGAAATGTTGACGGCGGCAAACACCGGTTCGGCCGGGCGGAAGGCGCGCTGCCAGATGCCAAGCTGGCGCCCGGCCTCGTTCAGCACGGTGCGCCCGATGTCCTTGATCATGCCGGTTTGTTCGGCCAGACCGATGAAGCTTTCAGGCGCCAGCAGGCCCAGCGAGGGATGGCGCCAGCGCACCAGGGCCTCGAAGCCCGCCAGGTTCATGTCGGCCAGTCTGGCGATGGGCTGGTAGTGGACCTCAATCTCGTCACGCTCGATGGCACGGCGCAATTCCTGTTCGAGCACCACCAGTTCGGCGCGGTCGTCGCGCATCGAGGTGTCGAAAACCTCGATGGTGTCACTGCCGCGGCGCTTGGCTTCGTAGAGGGCGATGGCCGCATCCTTCAGCAACTGGTCGGCGGTCAATCCGGCTTCACGGAAATGCGCCACGCCGATGCTGGCCGTCAGGAAAATTTCCTGCTGGTCGATCATGATCGGCCGGGCCACGGCCTTGCGGATGCTTTCGGTGAATTCCGCTGTGTCACGCTCGCCGCTGGCGTTGGCAAAGAGGATGGCGAACTGGTCACCGGGCATTCTGGCGACGCTGTCGCCGGCATCGGCTTCGTTGAGAAGCCTGCGGCCCACGACATTGAGCAGACTGTCGCCCACCTCATGGCCTAGAGCGTCGTTCATCAGCTTGAAGCGGTCGATGTCGATGAGCAGCACATAGGTCTCGGACATGCCGTGGCCATCGGCACCGGACAGGGCGCGGCTCAGGCGGTCGGCGAAGAGGGCGCGGTTGGGCAGGCCCGTCACCCGGTCATAAACGGCGTCGCTCAGCAGCCGCTCCTCGGCGCGCTTGGCGGCGGTGACATCGGTCAGGGTGCCGATACAGCGGGCGGCGCGTTGGCCGAAACCCGGCATGGCCTTGGCGCGCAGCTGGAACCAGCGATAGCTGCCATCGCCATGGCGCAGGCGGAATTCCTTTTCGATGGCGCCGCGCCCGTCGTACTCGGCCTCGGCGACGGCGGCGAGATAGGCGGTGCGGTCGGCTGGATGCATCAGTTCGACAAAGGCTTCAGCCCCGGCTTCGGCGATGACGCCTTCGGGCTGGCCCAGGGCAAGCTCGATTTCCTCACCGACATGCAGATCGCCGTCCTCCGGCTGCCAGTCCCAGACATAGGCGCGGGCCCCGGCCAAGGCCAGGGCGCGGCGCCCGGCCTCACGGAAGAAATGCCGTGACAAGTAGCCCTGGCTGAAGGCGAAATGGGCAAGCGTAAATCCAAGGATGACGAGCACGGCGCACAGTCCGGCAAGCAGCACGGGCGACAGAGCGGTGTTGCCGGGGTCGGAGATGATGGCAACCGCCGCGATGAAGGTCCACAGCAGTATGGCTGACCAGGAGACCAGCGAGGTTTCAGCCTTGGCCTCGCCGCCGCGCCACAGCCAGAAGATCAGCGCGAAGCCGCCGATGGCGGTCAACGCGAAAATAGCCCGGGCAATCCCCGCCGCCTGCAAGGGCTCGGCAAAGCCATAGATCGGCACGGCCAGCGTCAAGCCGCCGAGGACCGCCAGAACATTGCCAATCACCGGCATGATGCGGCGCAGTTCGGCCAAGGTGACCAGCAGCAGGATCAGGAAGGCCGCCATCGAGCCTTCGACGATGGCGCGGGCCGTGGGCAGGTTGAGGGCGGCAATCTGCAAGGCATCGAGCACCAGTGGCAGATGGCCCGCCTCGAGCATCATGAAGCCGACGCTGGACAGCGCAAAGCCGCCCGCCGCCAGGAACACGGCGCGCGCCCGGAAGCCATAAAGTGCGAACATCGCCACCGTCAGCAGCATGGCAATGCCCAGCAGTGCGCCACGGAAGAAGGCGAGATAGTCCTTCTGGGCATCGAAGGTGTCACGCTGCCAGAGCTTGGCGGAAGCAAAGGCGGCGACACTCGTCTCAAAGGCGATGGCGCCGCTTTTGCCGGCCCGCAGCGTGAAGCCATAGGCGCCCTTGCCAACCGACGGCAGCCGGTCAAGCGTGATGTCGCCTGCCGTGGTGATGCTCACCACCCGTCCGCCGGGCGGCATCGGCCATGGCAGTCCGGAACCAACGAAGCCCTGGTCGGAAATGACGATGACGACATCGCGGTCGCGGTCGCCAGTGTTGCGGAAGGCGGCGGCAACCCAGTGGAAATCCGGTCCCGGCCCCTTGCCGTGCAGGGTCATGAAATCCTTGGTGCCGGTGACAAGGTCGGGGCGCTCGATGGGTACGTCACGTAATTGGGTTTCCAGCCCTGCGAAATAGGGCAGAAGATCAATCGACTGGGCGCTGAAGGCGACGTCAGCGGGCTCAAGGGCCAAGGCCCGCTGCGGCTCAAGCGCAACGGCGAGAATGAGGAGCACCAGCAGCCCGATCTGGCCCATCCGGCTCCGTATGGTGGTATTGCACCGATTCATCGCTGACTACGTAGCCTCGCCATGGGGGCCGTGGCAAGAAATCATGCGGCCTGCAACGGACCCTAGCGGAGTCTGGCGAAGAGCAGGTGATCGCGCCATTCGCCGTTGATCTTCAGATAGCCGCGGGCCAACCCCTCCTCCGCAAAACCGCTGCGCCGCAGCAGGGCCATGGAGGCCTGATTGTTGGGCAAGCAGGAGGCTTCGACCCGGTGCAGGTTGAGATGATCGAAGGCGTAGGGCAGCAGGGTGCGCACCGCGTCGGTCATGTAACCCTGACGCGCATAGGGAGCACCGATCCAGTAGCCCAGCGTTGCCATCTGGGCCACGCCACGGCGGATGTTGGACAGGGTCAAAGCGCCAATCAGGGCGCGATTGCCACCGGTATGGATGAAGAAGGGATAGGCCACGTCGTCGGCGATATCGCGGTGATATTGCTTGATGCGGCTGCGGAAGGAGGCCCGCGTCATGTCGTTGGACGGCCACTGTGGTTCCCAGGGGGTGAGGAAATCGCGGCTGATCTGACGCAGCTCCACCCAGGCCTCATGGTCGCCCATGTCGGGGCTGCGCAGTAATATCCGCTCACCATGCAGCACCGGCGGCAGGTCCGGCGTGAAGGGGGAACGCAGGAAGGACATGGGGCCCTCAGGCGAAATGGCTGACGATGACGTCGTAGGTCGCAAATTCCGATATGTGGCCGACAGCGCTATAGGCCGGCGTCTTGGCCTTGAAGAGCTGTTCAGCCAGGCCACGCACCTGTTCGCAGGTTACGGCCTCGATCTTGGCCACCAGCGTGGCAATCGCTGGCACATGGCCGAAGGCGAGGAACTGCCGGGCAATCTGGTCGGCGCGCGAGGAGGCGCTTTCGAGGTTCATCACCAGGCTGGCCTTGAGCTGGGCCTTGGCGCGGGCCACCTCGGCCTCGGTCACGCCTTCGGCCACTGACAGCATGACGTCCGAGGTGATGTCGATCAGGTCCTTCGAATGTTCGGGAGACGTTGCGGCATAGACGCCGATCTGGCCCGCGTCCTCGTAGGCCGAGCCGAAGGAAAAGACGCTGTAACAGAGTCCGCGCTTTTCGCGCACTTCCTGGAACAGCCTGGATGACATGCCGCCGCCCAGTATGCTGGACAGTACCTGCAGCACGTAAATGTCGGGATCTTTGTAGCTAGGCGCCGGGAAGCACAGCACCACATGGGCCTGGTCGAGGGGCTTTTCCTCGGTGCATGAGGCCGGTGTGAAAACCGGCTTTTCGCGCTGCGGCGGCTGGCCGGTTGCAACGCTGCCGAGCAGGCGCTCGGCTTCCACCGCAAAGGCCCGGTGATCGAGGTTGCCCGCCGCCGACACGACGATGCGCGAAGCAAAGTAGTTGCGGTCGCGCCAGGCGATGATGCTGTCGCGGGTCACGCTGCCGATCAGTCCGGTGGTGCCGAGGATCGAGCGGCCGAGCGGATGATCGCCGAAGCACGCGGCCTGGGCGAGATCGAAAACCAGATCGTCGGGCTGGTCGTGGGCGGCGTGGATTTCCTGGAGGATCACGTCGCGCTCGCGCTCCAGTTCGTCAGCATCAAGCACCGAGCCGGTGAAGATGTCGGCCAGGATGTCAAGCGCCAGCGCCCAGTCATTTTTCAGCACGCGGGCATAATAGGTGGTGGTTTCCATGCCGGTGGCGGCGTTGATCTCGCCGCCCGCCGATTCAATTTCCTCGGCGATGGCCAGGGCCGAGCGCTTTGCCGTGCCCTTGAAGGCCATGTGCTCGAGGAAATGTGCGATGCCGTTTTCCTCGGCATTCTCGTCGCGGGCGCCGGCCTTGATCCAGATGCCGAGCGCCACCGTCTCGAGATGCGGCATGTGGTGGGTGACGACATTGATGCCATTGGGGAGACTAGTAATTTCGACGCTCATAATCCCACTTTTCTCAAGGCTACTGGCGTTGCCGGATGAAGTCCCGGACGGCGTCCGCACTGTTGGGCAACACTGTGAAGCGTTCCGCGGCGGTGAGCAAGGGTTCGAGGCGTCTTGGTAAACCGGGGCGGATGCCGCAGGCCTTCTCCACCGCATCGGGGAATTTGGCGGGATGGGCCGTGGCCAGCGTGATCATCGGGCTTGACGACGGCGCAGCTTTGCGGGCCGCCGCATAACCCACCGCCGTATGGGGGTCGAGCAGTTCGCCGGTTCCAGCAAGCGTCTCGCGAATCGTCGCGGCAGTTGCCTCCTCGCTGGTGGCGGCTGAGTCGAATTCATGACGGATCTGCTCAAGCTCGCGGTCACCGATGGTGAAGGCACCCGATTGCGACAGGCTCTGCATCATGCGGCGCACCGCATGGGGGTCGCGGCCATGCACTTCGAAGAGCAGCCGTTCGAAGTTGCTCGAGATCTGGATGTCCATCGACGGACTTGCCGAAGCGACGACGCCACGCATGTCATAACGTCCGGTCTTCAGCGCCCGGTCGAGGATGTCGTTGACATTGGTGGCGATGATCAGCCGGTCGATGGGCACGCCCATGCGCTTGGCGGCAAAGCCCGCGAAGATGTCGCCAAAATTTCCGGTGGGCACGCAGAAGCTCACCGGACGGTCCGGACTGCCGAGCGCTACCGCCGCCGTCACGTAGTAGACGATCTGGGCCATGATGCGCGCCCAGTTGATCGAGTTGACACCCGCCAATCCCACCTCGTTGCGGAAACCGTGATCGTTGAACAGGGCCTTCACGATGGCCTGGCAATCGTCGAAATTGCCTTCGAGAGCGATGTTGTAGACCGTGGGTGAATCAACCGTGGTCATCTGGCGGCGCTGCACCTCGCTGACCTTGCCATGCGGATGCAGAATGAAAATCGAGGCGTGCTGGCTCGACTTGAAAGCATCGATCGCCGCACCGCCCGTGTCGCCGCTGGTGGCGCCGACGATGGTGGCGCGGGTCTTGCGGCGGGCCAGTGCCGCGTCCATCAACCGCGCCAGCAGTTGCATGGCGACGTCCTTGAAGGCCAGCGTGGGCCCATGGAAAAGCTCGAGCAGCCATTGGTTGTCATCGAGCTGCTTCAGCGGCGCCACGGCAGGATGACCGAAGGTACCATAGGCTTCGGCGATCATCGCCTTCAGGCGGCTTTCAGGGATACCGCCAGCGATGAAGGGGCGGATGACCGCCAGCGCCACATCCTCATAACTGGCGCCACGCAGGTGTCGGATGTCGCGGCTGGAAAATTCCGGCCAGGTGGCCGGGACATAAAGCCCGCCATCACGCGCCAGTCCCGTCAGGAGTACATCCTCGAAACCCAGTTCCGGTGCTTCGCCCCGGGTCGAAACATAACGCAAGTGCTGACCCTCATTCGCTTGCCGCCTGCTTTAGCCGCCAGCGCCCGCCGCTTCAAGCGGTGGATTTTTTCATCTGTCCACGGAGATAAATGGCGGTGACCGCCAGCAGCGCCAGGGCCAGGCCGAACCAGGTGATGGCATAGCCCAGATGATTGTTGCTGAGGTTAGCCCTCGGCTCAGGCGGACGTGGAAGAGCGTCAGCCGCCGTGTCCGGCAGGAGTTGCACCACAAAAACTTCCGGCTTGACGGCGTCGGGAAAATGCGCGGCCTGAAGCATGGCGGGAATGTCCCACCAGTACCACTGGTTCTTCAGCGCATCATTGTCGGGATCAAAGCGGGCGCGGCCGTTCAGGTAGCGGCGGATGACGCCGGTGATCTCGACATCGCCCTTTGGCGTGCCGTGGCTGTCGAGTTTCTCCGGCGGAACCTGGCCACGGTCGACCAGAAGCCCACGGCCATCGAGGGTCACGGCAGGGGTGATGATGGTCCAGCCCGGCCCGCCGTCGAAGCTTGAGATCAGGCGCAGTTCAGCACCCGGGCCATAGACGGCGCTGAAATGAACTTTAAGAAATTCGGTGTCGAGGCCCTGCTCCTGCTGGCGCGCGGCTTCGGCCAGATCGACGGGATCGGCCACGGCCTTGGCGGCAAGCTGGGCCAGAAGGCCCTCCTTCCAGTGCAGGCGCTGCACTTGCCAAGTGCCCAGCCCGCACAGCATGGCGATGCCGAGGCCTGCGGCGGCAAGCACGGGCCAGATGCGGATGGTCTTGCCGGTGTTCATTTCACCTGCTGTCCCTCACGCGCACCGGTCTTCCATTGCTGGGCCAGCAACATGCCCTTCACCGGGCGCAACAGCAGCATGGGCATGACGATCAGCACGGGTATGGCAATCAGCACATGCACCCACCAGGGCGGCGCATAGGCCGCTTCAATGCCGAGGATGGAACCGACACCAGCGATGCAGACGAAGAGCATGACGAACCAGGCCGCACCATCGCCGCCATCGGCGAATTCAAACGACAGGCCGCAGTTCCCGCAGGATTGGGCGACGGTCAGGTAGCCATCAAAAAGCTTGCCGCGGCCACAGCGCGGGCATGTCCCGGCGATACCGGTCTTGAGCGGCGACAGGCCGGGATAATAGTTCTCGCTCATGTCAAGCTCCAAGAAAAAGGGGCCGCGCGGCTGATCCGGGCGGCCCCTTGCAAATTGGGGAACTTCACTCCGCCGGAAAGACGGCGCCGGCGGAGGCCCAGATATAGATGCAGGCGAAGAGGAACAGCCAGACCACGTCGACGAAATGCCAGTACCAGGCCGCCGCCTCGAAGCCGAAATTCTTCTTGGGGGTCATCTGGCCGGCCATCAGACGCAGCAGGCAGACCAGCAGGAAGATGGTGCCGAGCAGGACGTGGAAACCGTGGAAGCCGGTCGCCATGAAGAAGATCGAGCCATAGAGGCCCGAGTTCGCCGCCTCTTCGTTGAAGAACAGGTTCTCGTGGAGAATGTGCTGGTACTCATAGACCTGCACGGCCGTGAACAGGACACCGAGGACAACGGTGATGAGCAGGCCGAGCTTGGCCGCCTTGCGGTCGCCGACCTGCAGCGCGTGGTGGGCCCAGGTCACGGTCGTGCCGCTGAGCAGCAGGATGACGGTGTTGAGCAGCGGCAGCTGCCAGGCGTCCAGGGTCTCAATGCCCTTGGGCGGCCAGGTCGACCAGGCGGCGGCGGTCTCGGCCCAGCCGCTGACCTCCGGAATATGGGCGCGGGCCTCGTTGAAGACCGCCATCTCGAAGAAAATCCAGAAGAAGGCGGCGAAGAACATCACCTCGGAGGCGATGAACATGATCATGCCGTAGCGCAGACCGATGGAGACGACCGGGGTGTGATCGCCGCCCTTGCTTTCCTTGATCACATCCGCCCACCAGGCGAAGGCGGACAGCAGCACGCCGGCCAAGCCCGCGAAAAACAGC
>JBKJQD010000058.1:0-4975 GCA_046594125.1 Aestuariivirga sp. | reverse complement strand
AGCCCGGCACCGCCAGCCCCCACCACAACCACATCGAAGGTATGATCGGTGATTGGATAGGCGCGGCCGCCGATCGATACGCTGCTGGGCGCCTTCGTTTTTGTATCCGCGACAGCCATCAGAGTCCGAAGCTCATCTTGAGAATTGCGAAGAGTGCCGCGGCACCAAGCAGCACAACGAAAAACATGTTCAGCAGCAATGCCAGCAGCTTCAGCTTGTGACCGTGGACATAATCCTCGATCACCACCTGAAGGCCCAGCCGCATGTGCCACAGCACTGATACGAAGCCGAGTGCCAGCAGGATTGCGACAAAAGGGTTGGCGAGACTTGCCAGCATCTGCGAACGGGTGGCGCCCAGATGGCGGATGATGAAGATCACCATAAAGGTGACAAGCGGCAGGTTGGCCAGGGCGGTCACCCGCTGCATCCAGAAATGTTCAGTGCCGGACTTGGCCGAGCCGAGGCCCCGGACTTCGCCGAGTGGTGTGCGCATGCTCATGGCTTCACTCCATAGCCGATGATCCACAGCACGACCGTAATAACCACCGAGCCCGCCAGATTGGCGCGGGCCAGAAGCTCCACCAGTTTGAGATCGAAGCCGCGTCCGGTGTCCCACAGGAAATGACGCAGTCCGCCGAGCATGTGATGGATCAGCGCCCAGGTAAAGCCGAAGAGAAGGAGCCTGCCTAACCAGTGACCGAAGAAGCGCTGGACCAGATCGAAGTATGAATCCGAGGTTGCCGCCGCCGAAAACCACCAGACCAGGAGGAGGACGCCGAAATACAGGACGACGCCGGTGATGCGATGCAGGATCGACATCATCATCGTCAGCATCGGACGGTAGATCTGCAGGTGTGGCGACAGGGGCCGCGCCACCGGTTTTGTCTCAGACATGATTCCGTTCCTGTTTCCAGTGCGATGTTCTAGCTTGTGCGCCGCAATATCGCAAATGGGCCAAAAGGTATCGATTGACCGCCATGCCGCAATTTGAGCGCAATAGACCGCTCAGACTTGCGCGATGATGGAGCGTGCTAGGGGTTACGGGCTGGTCATTGTGCTGTGCATTGCAGCCGGGCTGATCCTCATCGCGGCACGGACGCGGGTGCTCCCCGATCCCTATAATCCACTGGCGCCGCTCGATCTGGCCGAAGCGCCAAACCTCATGACCAATGCCAAGCTGTGGATGATGGCGGGCGATACGCCCGCCTGCCTCGCCGCCCTGCGGAAGGCGGGCGTGGCCGTCACGCCGATGCTGGAACGGACGGATCGTCCGGGCTGCACAAGGAAGGGCACGGTGATGGTGGCGCGGCTGTCGCGGGCCGAAATCGTGCCAGCGGAAATGGGCTGTAACATCGTGCTCCGCCTTTACCTTCTGGAGCGTCATGACATCCAGCCGCTGGCGCGGCGCTACTTCGGGTCAGAGGTCGGCCGCATCACGCATTTTGGAAGCTACTCCTGCCGTACCATGCGCGGCAGCAGCCGGATGAGCGAACATGCCACCGCCAACGCCTTCGATATTTCCGGATTCAAACTGGCAAACGGCCGCATGGTGAGCCTGAAGCGGGACTGGAACGCGGCAGGTCCACCTGCGCCGTTCCTGCGCGATTTGCGGACGCGCGCCTGCCTGCTGTTCAACATGGTCCTGAGCCCCGATTACAACACCGGCCACGCCGACCATTTCCACGTCGACATGGGCTGGCTCATGGGGTGTCATTGACCGCTGTCAGATGACGATCACCTTGGTGCCAACCGGCGTCTGGCTGTAAAGTTCGATGACTTCGCGGTTGAGCATGCGGATGCAGCCCGAGGAGGCTGCCGTGCCGATCGACGATGGCACGATGGTGCCGTGGATGCGGAAGCCGGTGTCGCCTTTGCGGTTGAACAGATAGAGGGCGCGGGCGCCAAGCGGATTTTGCGGGTTGCCGCCCGGCATGCCATGGGCCCACTTGGCATATTTCGGTGTGCGCCTGATCATCTCCGCGGGCGGCGTCCATTTCGGATTTTCGCGCTTCATGCCAATGCGGGCAATGCCCTGCCAGAGGAAACCTTCCTTGCCCACCGCCACCAGATAGCGCATGGCCCGGCCCTTGCCGAGCACCTGGTAAAGTGCGCGCTCATCGGTGCGGATGATGATGGTGCCGGGTTTTTCGGGTGAGGAGAAATTGACCATCGCGCGGCCTTTATAGACCGGACGCTTGACCACCTGCTTGCGGGGTAGTTTCTTGGCGCTGGCGTCCGGGGCTGCCATGGCCGCCGCCACACAGGCCGCTCCCAGGAATGAAAGAAAAACGCGTCGCTGCACGGCGGGCCTCATGACTTCTTCTTAAGCCCCTGGGTATCCGATTGTCCACCGGTTGACAAGTCACGGCGCCGTGAGTTCAGGCTGCGGCACCAGAACGGATCATTGCAGCGGCAGATGATGGCGGACGAGGCGATACTCGTGCCAAACGAGTGCAATGACGATTGCATCGAGCATGGTCAGCAGCAGTAGCCCCGGTGAATGCGTATAGGAATAGCGATAGAGCTGATAGGCGATGAAGCCCGCGAGAACGGCGAGCGACGCCGGATAGGACCACAGTTTGTTGCGCAGAAGCCCGGCGACGAGCAGCAGTTTGATGACGCCATGACTGAGCAGGTAGAAGGCATAAAATTCCTTGCTGCTGAAGGACAGGCCGACGGCCATCTGCTGCAAGTAGCCGGCGATGGCGTCGTGGGGATCCTCGTGAAGTTCATCCTGGGTCACCATGCGCACCAGTGCGGCTATTTCCGCCGTGCTGACAGCATAGAGGGCAATGCCCGATAGGCACTCGATCAGCGCATGGGCGCCTTTCAGCAAAATGCTGAACTGGAAGACGCGGTGAATCGTCCGTTCGTTCACCATGGTCCGCACCGGTCAGGCAACGTCGCCGGACCGCGCCTTGCGCTTGCGCCCGGAGACCATCGCGGCCACCAGGTTTTCGCGGTGGCGGAGGCTGGCGAGAATGACGCCGCCGACATGAGCCAGCACCAAAAGCAGCACGCCATGGGAGGCAATGCTATGAACGCTTTCCACCCAGTCAACGCCAAAATATGCGTCGGTCGTCATCATCCAGCCTGAAACCACCGTGCCAGCCATCGCCGCCATGAGTGCCAGCACCATGGCGCCGCCCACGGGATTGTGCCCAACATAACGCACTTCGTTGCCGCGCAGAATGGCCATCAGATAGGAGGAAACCACCGCCGGTGACCTCACGAACTGCGAAAAACGGGCGTAGGGTGTTCCAAGGAAACCCCAGAGCAGCCGCATGAAGATGAGGCCACCCGCGGCATAACCCGCAATATAGTGGATGTCCTCGCTGGCGCCGGGTGTGAACCAGGCAACGGCGAAGCTGGTGACGAGGCTCCAGTGAAACAACCGCACCAGCGGGTCCCAAACGCGCGCCATGGATTTCACCTGGCGCGCGTTTGGGGAATGATCCGTAGACAGATCAGTTTTCGCCGGCTTCTGGATTGTCGACCTTCTCCAGGGTTTCGGCATTGAAGGCGAGATTGGTTTTCTTGCCCGCCTTGTTGACGGCATAGACTTCGTAGCAGCCCTTCTCGGTCTTGATCTTGCGGACCGTCATGCCATCGGCCTTGAGCTGGGCCTCGAGCGCTGTTTTGGGCTGGAACTTGTCCGCCGAAGCGCTGCTGCAGGTGGCGGCGGCCATGGCAGGTCCGGCGAACATGATGGCGGCGGCGGTGGCGGCGATCTTGAGGTACATGGGGAAACTCCAATTTTGCGGGATGCGGAAATAGTGACGTACACCGCCCTGGCGGACGGTGCATTCTGGCAGCCGCTTCCGGCTCCCATGTCATCACCTTATGGTGCTTCGAATTACGGCAGCGTGGCTGCGGCATTAACGTTTTGTCACGCGGACAGCGGAAAAAGAGCAACCGCCGGAGAGACTCCGGCGGCGGCCGCCCAGTGCCGTTCACGCTTTCTTGTTCTGGCGGTTTTCAATCAGATCATCGACCACGCCTGGATCGGCCAGCGTCGAAGTATCGCCGAGCGCTCCGAAATCGTCTTCGGCGATCTTGCGCAGGATGCGGCGCATGATCTTGCCAGAGCGCGTTTTGGGCAGGCCTGGCGAGAACTGGATGCGGTCGGGACTGGCCAGCGGGCCGATTTCCTTCCGCACATGGGCCACCAGGTCCTTGCGCAGTTCGTCGCTCCCCTGTTCGCCAACCATCAATGTCACGTAGCAATAGATGCCCTGACCCTTGATGTCGTGCGGATAGCCGACCACGGCTGCTTCCGAAACTTTCGGGTGCGAGACAAGTGCCGATTCCACTTCCGCCGTGCCAAGGCGGTGGCCCGACACGTTGATCACATCATCAACGCGGCCGGTGATCCAGTAATAGCCATCGGCATCGCGGCGGCAGCCGTCACCGGTGAAGTACATGCCCTTGTAGGCCGAGAAGTAAGTTTGAACGAAACGGTCGTGATCGCCGTAGACGGTGCGCATCATGCCCGGCCAGGAATCGAGGATCACCAGATTGCCCGAGGCAGTGCCTTCGAGAATCATACCCTTGTCATCGACCAGTGCCGGCTGGCAGCCGAAGAAGGGCCGCGTGGCGGAGCCGGGTTTCAGCTTGGTGGCGCCGGGCAGCGGCGTTATGAGGATGCCGCCGGTCTCGGTCTGCCACCAGGTATCAACAATCGGGCAGCGGCCATCGCCGACCACGCGATGATACCATTCCCAGGCTTCCGGGTTGATCGGCTCACCAACCGAACCCAGAAGCTTCAGCGACTTGCGCGAGGTTTTCTTCACCGGGTCTTCGCCAGCCCCCATCAGGGCGCGGATGGCGGTCGGTGCCGTGTAGAAGATGTTGACCTGGTGTTTGTCGATGACCTCCCAGAAGCGCGAGTTGCTGGGGTAGTTGGGAACACCTTCGAACATCAGCGTGGTGGCGCCGTTGGCCAGCGGGCCATAGACGATGTAACTGTGGCCAG
>JBKJQD010000377.1:0-5793 GCA_046594125.1 Aestuariivirga sp. | reverse complement strand
CTGCGTGGTCTACCACTGGTCCGGGGCTTCCACCATGTAATCGTCGAGAATGCCCTGCACACGCTCCTGATACGGATTGATGGTTTCGTTCTCCGCCACCTGGCGAACCTGGACAATGACCATGCCGCCATTGTTGTGTACGGCCATGGCGACCTCCATGGCACCGAGATAAGCACCTTCCTGCTCGAAGCTGACATTGCCGCGTTCATCGCAGATGCTGCCGCGCAGAATGGCGACCTGCGGCACGATTGACGGGAAGAACAGCCAGTCATCACCCTCGAAGGCGATCTTCCGGACGATGGGAACTGCCGCCGCCCTGGCGTTCATGGCGCAGCCTTCATTGACCGGGTCAACAAAGGTGTCGAGGCCAACCTTGGTGATGACGCCCGGGCGCTTGGCGGCGGCCTCGCGCAACAGGTCCAGCATGATGCCGGAAGGAACATTATAGGCCGGGATTTCGTTGGCGGTAATCATCTGCCATATCTTTGGAGGCTCGGCGGTCGATGGCCCCGAGGGAAAGGAGCCGCCGATGATGCTGGCCAGCATGCCGGCACCTGGCTTGGCCAAGTGCTCGATGCCCTTGATGCCGAACATGTCGCCCGCCGCGATGGGATGCAGCATGTGCAGGCCCCGGGGATGACCCTCGCGATCAAAGCGCTCGCCCAGCGCCTTCAGCACGGCATCGGGGCAGCACAGGCCTGATGAGGAATTGACGGCGATGGTGGCGCCATCGGGAATGAGCTTCACGGCCTCGGCCGCTGTCACGATTTTAGGCATTGTTCACCTGTTGCCGCGGATCAGGTCCGCGGCCTTTTCCGCCATGGCGATAGTGGGAGCATTGGTATTGGACGACACGACACGCGGCATGGTCGAACTGTCGCAGACGCGCAAGCCGTCAAGTCCGCGCACCCGCATCAGTGGATCGACAACGGCCATCTCGTCGCGGCCCATCTTGCAGGTGCCGACGGGATGGTAGGAAGAGCGGGCATTGGCGCGGGCCATGTCCTCGTAGTCCTTTTTCGTCTTGCAGGCCGGTCCGGGAAAATGTTCTGAGGCGACATAGCGCTTCATGGAGCGCGAGTGGCCAACCTCTTGGGTGATCTTGATGGCGTCGATGTGGCGTTCAAGATCATAGGGTTCGGCAAAGGAGTTGGGATCGATCACCGGTGCGGCGAATGGATCGGCGGAGCGCAGCGTAACCGCGCCACGCGATCTTGGCCGCACCTGATAGGAATTGCAGGTAGCGCCATTGCCGCCCGGCACGGTGCCGACACCTTCCTCGACACCGGCACCGGCAAGAAAATGGAATTGCAGGTCGGGCGTCTTCTCGGCCCGGTCGCTCCACCAGAAGGCGCCGGCCTCGACGATGTTGGAGGACACCGGGCCATTGCGGAACATGGCGTATTGAATCCCGGCCCACAGCTGCCAGTGCTTCTTCTTGTATTTGTCATAGGAATGCGGGCCATTCAAAACCCAGGTGACGTCGGTGGAGAAATGGTCATGCAAATTCTGGCCGACGCCGGGAAGATGGTGGACCACCGGCACGCCGACTTGGCTCAGGTGCCGCGACGGGCCGATGCCCGACTGCATCAGCAGTTTGGGCGAACCGATGGCGCCTGCCGTGATGATCACTTCGCTGGCCGCCTCGATCCTGAGCGGCCGGCCATTGTCGATCACCTCGATGGCGGTGGCGCGGCCATTCTCGATGATGACGCGGGTGACAAACAGACCGGTGCGAACCGTCAGATTGGGGCGCTTCATGACGGGCTTGAGGTAGGCCACGGCGGCGCTGCAACGCCGGCCATCGCGCGTCGTCGTCTGATAGAGGCCCGTCCCCTCCTGATGGCCCGAATTGAAATCGGGATTATAGGGCATGCCGATATCCATGCAGCCCTGGACATAGGCGAGCGACACGCGATTGGGGCTCGGCAGATCGGAGACGCCGAGTGGCCCGTCGACGCCATGGTTCTCGCCGCCCAGGCGCGCGTTGCCTTCCGACTTCACGAAACAGGGCTTGAGATCATTCCACGACCATCCGTCGCAGCCCAATTCGCTGGCCCACGCGTCATAGTCCTCGGGACAGCCGCGCGTGAAGATTTCGGCGTTGATGGAACTGCCGCCACCCAGCACCCGGGCCTGCGGGTAAACCGCCGTGCGGTTGTTGGCATGGCTCAGCGGTGCTGTCTGCCAGCCCCAAGTCAAGGGGCCGCCGGTCATCTTGAAGAACCCCACCGGCATGTGGATGAAGGGGTCGGTGTCCCGGGGGCCAGCTTCGACGAGCAGCACTTTGGCGCCCGGCATCTCGGTCAGGCGTGCCGCCAGCACGCAACCCGCCGATCCGCCGCCGACGATCACATAATCATACATCGAAGCGCTCCACCGGTCCTGCTTCATGCGGGTCTTGCCAGACGCGTTGCATTGGGCTAGTTATAAATAACCATCTGGTTATTTCAAGAGATGATTGTGGCCAAGGACGAGGCTCCCAAGACGCGCGATCCGGATGCGACTCGCAAGCGCATTCTGGCGGCGGCCAAGGCCGAGTTCGCCCGCAAGGGACTGGGAGGGGCCCGCGTCGACGACATCGCTAACCGCGCCAAGGCCAACAAGCGCATGATGTATCATTACTTCGGTAACAAGGAGGAACTGTTCCGCCTGACGCTGGAGGATGCCTATGCGGCCTTCCGCGAGGCCGAGGCGAAATTGCAGATCGAGCAAAATGATCCGATCATGGCCTTGAAGCGGCTGGTCGCCTTCACTTGGGAATACTATCTCGCCAACCCCGAATTCATCACGCTGGTGAACAGCGAGAACCTGCACAAGGCGCGGCATATCAAGAATTCCACCACGATGGATGTTCTGAACAAACCTTTCCTGACGCGCATGGAGACCTTGCTGGAACGCGGCGCCGCACAGGGCCTGTTCCGGAAAAATCTCGATCCGGTGCAAATCCTCATCGTGCTGTCGGGAGTAGGCTTCCACTATCTCACCAACCGCTACACCGGCGCCATCGTCTATGGGCGCGACCTGATGAGCGAGGAGGCCAAAGCGGCACGCCTCAAGTTCAACATCGATGCCGTCCTGCGCATTGTCTGCAGGCCGGACACATTGTTGCGGCTGGAGACCGAAGCATGAGCGGAACCGCTCTCGTCACCGGCGCGCGGCGCGGCATTGGCAAGGCCATCGCATTGGCGCTGGCCGATTCGGGCTTCGATGTCGGTGTGGTCGACATCGCGCCGCCGGGCGAGTTGCAAGCCGTGGCCGATGCAATCATGTCGAAGGGCCGCAAGGCGGCGGCGCTGACCGGCGATATTTCGCGGATCGAAGATCACGCCGGGCTGCTCGACAAGGCGGAGGCGGCACTGGGTCCACTCACCACGCTGGTCAACAATGCCGGAGTTTCGGTCATCAATCGCGGCGACCTGCTTGACGTGACGCCGGAAAGCTATGACCGCTGCCTTGATGTCAACACGCGTGGAACTTTCTTCCTTACTCAGGAATTCGCACGGCGTCTTTTGATGGTGAAGAGCGAGACGCATCGCAGCATCGTCACCGTGTCCTCAGCCAATGCCGTGGCGCCGTCCATCGCGCGCGGCGAATACTGCGTGTCGAAGGCCGGCGTCTCGATGATTTCGAAGCTGTTCGCGGCCAGGCTCTCGAACGATGGTATCGGTGTCTATGAAATCCAGCCGGGCTTTATCGAGACCGGCATGACGGCACCGTCCAAGGCGAAATACGACAGGCTGATCGATGATGGCCTCACCGTCATCAAGCGTTTCGGGACGCCGGAAGAAGTGGCGCGCATTGCCGTGACGCTGGCCTTGGGCCTGCTGCCCTATACCGCCGGACAGATCATCCAGGCCGATGCCGGCCTCCTCACCGTGAGATACTGACCATGAAGATCAGGCTTCCCAATGCGCAAGGGTCTTCCGAGATCTATCAGTTGCAGGGCGAACCCATCGCCATCCGCAAGCCGCGCTCACCGTTCAACCGCATCGCCTTTGCCGCCGCCCATGTGGTGGCCAATCCCTTCAGCAATGCCGATCCCTCGGGACCTCCCGACATCGACTGGGAGCGGACGCTGGCCTACCGGCGTCATCTTCTCGATCTGGGTTTTGGTGTTGCCGAGGCGATGGACACCTCGCAGCGCGGCATGGGGCTTGATTGGCCAAGTGCCCTGGAACTGATCACCCGCTCGCTGAAGGAGGCAGGCAAGCGCGCACCGATGATCTATTGCGGCTGCGGTACCGACCATCTCCATCCCGCCCACGCCCGCTCCCTCGACGATGTGGTCAAAGCCTATCTCGAACAGCTCCATGCCATCCAGAAGCTCGATGGCCGCATCATCCTGATGGCCAGCCGGGCCCTTGTGAAGGTGGCGAAATCAGCGGAGGACTATGTGAAGGTCTATTCGCGGGTGCTGGCCGAGGCCGATCATCCGGTGATCCTGCACTGGCTGGGCGAGATGTTTGATCCGGCGCTGAAGGGCTATTGGGGCAGCAATGATTTCGCGATGACGATGGCGACGGCGTTGTCGGCCATCGAAGCCAATGCGGCGAAGGTCGACGGCATCAAGATATCGCTGCTCGACGACGCCAAGGAAGTTGTCATGCGGCGCCGGCTGCCCGCCTCGGTGAAGATGTATAGCGGCGACGACTTCAATTATCCGGACCTGATCGCTGGTGACGGTGAAGGATACTCGCACGCGCTGCTCGGCATTTTCGATGCCATTGCACCTGCGGCATCGGTGGCACTCAGCGGGCTGGCCAAGGGCAATCTCAAGACCTATCACAAGCTGATGGGGCCGACGGTGCCGCTGTCGCGGCTGATCTTCCGGGCACCGACGCAATACTACAAGACAGGCATCGTGTTCCTCGCCTGGCTCAATGGCCATCAGGATCATTTCATCATGGTGGGCGGCGCCCAGGCGATGCGGCCCTTGCCCTATTTCACCGAAATCTTCCGGCTCGCGGATCAGGCCGGACTGCTGCGTGATCCCGATCTCGCGGTGAAGCGCATGAAACAACTGCTGGCCATCCATGGTGCGTGATCTCAATGACCGCTCACGGTGCGCCATCAACACGGCGACGCTGGGATTCCAGGCGCCCATCGCCGCAGTGATCGAGGCCATCGCACGGGCCGGCTTCGGCGGCATCGCACCGTGGCGGCGCGAGGTCGAAGGCCATGACGTCAAGGCCATCGCCCGGTTGATCCGCGATGCCAAGCTTGACGTCACCGGCTATTGCCGCAGCACCTATATTCCAGCGCCTGACCGGGCAGGCTTTGCGGCCAATGTCGAGATCAACCGCCGCGCCATTGACGATGCCGCAACACTTGGTGCTTCTTCCTTCGTCATGGTGGTGGGCGGTCTGCCCGCTGGATCGAAAGACATCGCAGGCGCCCGCGCCCAGGTGGCGGAGGCCAGTGCGCTGTTACTCGAACATGGCAAGAGCCTGGATGTAAGGATCGCGCTCGAACCGCTGCACCCGGTCTACGCGGCGGAGCGCAGTTGCCTGTCGCTGCTCTCGGAGGCTCTCGACCTGTGCGAGACCATCGAAGGTCAGTCAGACGATCCCTGGCTCGGCGCCTGTCTCGACGTCTATCACCTGTGGTGGGACCCCAATCTGAAGCGTGACATTGCACGGGCTGGCGCGGCGAAGCGCATTTTCGGCTTTCATGTCTGCGACTGGCTGGTGCCGACGCAAGATGTTCTCAACGACCGCGGCATGATGGGCGATGGCGTCATAGATGTGCCCGGCATTCGTGGCGAGGTCGAAGCGGCGGGCTACAACGGCC
>JBKJQD010000240.1:0-8002 GCA_046594125.1 Aestuariivirga sp. | reverse complement strand
TGCCCGGCATGCCGGCTGGAGACCTGGTGACCCGGCAAATCTGGTGGCTCGGCACCATCGCCGCGACCGGTATCGGCCTTTTTCTCATCGCCACCCGCCGCGAAACCTGGGCGCTCGCCGACGCCATCGTCATCATCGCTTTGCCCCATCTTGTCGGCGCGCCGCAGCCGGTGAGCCATGAGAGTGCCGTTCCCGCCCAACTGGCGGCAACCTTCGTGGCCAACTCCATCGCGGCTGCCGCCATCTTCTGGTCACTCATCGGCACCTTCCTGGGATTGGCCATCAATCGCTTTGCACCGGATGCTCAAAACTCATGACCCAGCAGAAAATTCCAACTACCGTCATCACCGGCTTTCTGGGGGCGGGCAAGACGACACTCATCCGTCACCTGCTGGAAAACGCGGAAGGCCGCCGCATTGCGCTGATTATCAACGAGTTCGGCGATGTCGGTGTTGACGCCGAAATCCTCAAAGGCTGCGGCGATGCCGTCTGCAAGGAGGAGGACATCATCGAACTGGCCAACGGCTGCATCTGCTGCACGGTGGCCGATGATTTCGTTCCCACCATGAAGAAGCTTCTCGACCGCCCCAATCCGCCCGAGCACATCGTCATCGAGACGTCGGGGCTGGCCTTGCCGCAACCCTTGGTGCGGGCTTTCAACTGGCCGGAGATCAAATCGCGCGTCACCGTCGATGGCGTTGTCACCGTGGTCGACGCCAAGGCTTTGTCCGAGGGCCGTTTTGCCGATGACGAGCAGGCGGTGGCCGCCCAGCGCGCCGCCGATCCCAGTCTCGATCACGAGAACCCCATCGAGGAACTCTTTGAGGACCAGTTGAACTGCGCCGACATGGTGATCGTCAACAAGACTGATCTTCTGGGTACTGGCGAACAGAGCCAGGTCACTTTGGACCTCAAATCGAAAGTGCGCGCCGGAACCCGTCTGGTGCACACCCGCCATGGCGCCATGGATGTCAGCGCCCTGCTCGGCGTCCGGGCCGCCGCCGAGGATGACATGGGCAACCGCCTGTCGCATCACGAGATGGAAGGTGAAACCCAGCACGACCACGACGACTTCGTCACCTTCATCGTGACTCTCGATGGCGCCCAGGACCGCGACGGGCTGCTGCAGCGCATCGAGCAGACCATCGCCACCCATGACATCCTGCGCCTCAAGGGTTTCGCTGGCGTGACGGGATCACCCGCACGGCTGCTGGTTCAGGCGGTGGGTCCGCGTCTCAATTCATATTTCGACCGCCCGTGGAAATCCGGCGAAAGCCGCGCCACGCAGCTTGTCGTCATCGGCGAAAAGCATATGGACCGCGGCGCCATCGAAGCCTCTCTCAGGGGCTGATGCACCTCCTCGCCACCACATCCGGTATCATCGACGGTTCGCCTGAGGCCGTTGATCTCAACCAGTCGCCAGCCGACGTCGTGGTCCTCTCCGCCGCTGACAGCGAACTGGCGATGCTGGCCCGCGCCCATGACTCCGTACACGGACTATCGTTGCGCCTCGCCAATCTTCTGCGGCTTCAGCACAATCTGTCGGTTGATCTGTATGTGGAAAAAACTCTCGGCCAATCGAAGCTCATCGTGCTGCGCCTTCTGGGCGGCGCCTCCTATTGGACCTATGGCCTCGACCAGGTCGAAGCCTGCGCGAGAGCCAATGGCATCGCCCTTGCCGTATTGCCCGGCGATGCCCATCCCGACCCGCAACTGACGGCGCGCTCGACACTGGCACCGCGGCATTGCGAGGCGTTGCGCAACTATCTCGTCAAGGGCGGCGCTCCGAATGCCCGCGGCTTTCTTGAATTTTGCTCGCATCTGTTGAATGGAACGGCAGCCCCCGAAACCGCGGCCGATCTGCCAAGGGCTGGCATCTATCGTGATACGTCCTCGGCGGAGCGGCCACTCGCCGCCATTGTCTTCTACAGGTCGGTGCTGGAGGGCGCGCAGACCGCCCCCATCGATGCCCTTGTCGAAACGCTGGCGCAGCGCGGCATCGGCTGCAAGGCGCTCTTTGTGGCCAGCCTCAAGGATCAAGCCAGTACGGACATCATCACCCGGAGCCTCGCAGCGCAGCCTCCCGGCGTGATCCTCAACGCCACGAGTTTCGCGGTCGCCTCGGGTGGCGCTGCCGATCCGCTCGGCGCCTATGATTGCCCGGTGCTGCAGGTGGTGCTGGCCGGATCGTCGGAGGAGAATTGGCGCGACAGCACGCAAGGCCTTGGCCCCCGCGACCTCGCCATGAATGTGGTGCTGCCCGAACTCGACGGCCGCATCATGTCGCGCGCCATATCCTTCAAATCGGACTCACACTGGCATGAGGCCACGCAATGCCGGATCGTGACGTACAAACACGTTCCCGACCGCGTTGATTACGTGGCCGATCTCGCCGCCAACTGGGTTCGTCTGCGCCTGACGCCCGCGGTGGAGCGCAAGGTGGCGATCATCCTCGCCAACTACCCGGACAAGGATGGCCGCATCGCCAACGGTGTCGGCTATGATACGCCCGCCAGCACGGTCGCCATCCTCGACGCATTGAAGGGCGCGGGCTATTCAGTTGGCGAGTATCCAGCCAGTGGCAACGATCTCATTTCATCTTTGTCGTCATCCCGGCGAAAGCCGGGACCCACTGATCCACAGCTTCCACTCAACGGTTATCTTGTTCACTTCAACGCCCTGCCGCAATCAATCCGTACACAGATCATAACCCGATGGGGTGAACCTCGGCGTGATCCATCCTTTGTCACTGGCGCGTTCCGCCTTGCAGTCAACATCCATGGCAATGCCGCCATCGGCATCCAGCCAGCCCGCGGTTACAACATCGATCCAAAATCCACCTATCACGATCCGGCACTGGTGCCGCCGCACGGCTATCTCGCCTTCTACTTCTGGCTCCGCCACCATTTCGGCGCCCATGCGCTGATCCATAACGGCAAGCACGGCAATCTCGAATGGCTGCCGGGCAAGGCCAACGCTCTCTCCGCCGAATGCTATCCGGAAGTGGCCCATGGCCCCATGCCGCAGCTCTATCCTTTCATCGTCAATGATCCGGGCGAAGGCACCCAGGCCAAGCGCCGCACTGGTGCCGTGATCATCGATCACCTGACGCCGCCCCTGACGCGGGCCGGGACCTATGGCCCGCTCAAGGACCTCGAAGCCCTCGTCGATGAATATTATCTGGCCTCCGGCCTCGACCGCCGCCGTCTCGACGCGTTGAAGCAAAGCATTCTCGATCTGACGCGCAGCCACCACCTCGACCTCGACGCGGGCTTCACCGGAGAAGATGACGGCGATTTGCAGCGCCTCGATTCCTATCTCTGCGATCTGAAGGAGGCGCAGATTCGCGACGGTCTGCATATTCTCGGTTCGTCGCCCGAAGGCCGTCTCGAAACCGATCTTCTCGTGGCCTTGACCCGCGTTCCCCGCGGGCTTGGCGAAGGCGGCGACCAATCGCTGATCCGCGCACTGGCGAGAGATTTCGGCTTCAACGAATTCGATCCCCTTATTTGCGACATGGGCAAGACGTGGACCGGAACCAAACCGCAAGCCCTTGCTTTGCTGACAGCCGATCCGTGGCGCAGCAACGGCGACACCGTCGAACGTCTGGAGTTATACGCCTCCCGCTTGCTGTCATCCCGGCGAAAGCCGGGACCCATTGCCGATGGTTCAGGGGGTCCCGGCTTTCGCCGGGATGGCGAAACATGGAAGGTGATTGCGGAGATCGACTCCACCATCCGCCCCGCCCTCCGCGCCTGTGGTCCCAACGAAATCGCCTCTTTCCTCAACGGTCTCGCCGGCCGTTTTGTCGCTCCCGGTCCCTCGGGCGCCCCCAGCCGCGGCCGCCTCGATGTGCTGCCCACCGGGCGCAATTTCTATTCGCTTGATAACCGCACAGTGCCGACACCCACCGCCTGGAACCTCGGGAAAAAATCCGCCGAAGACCTCCTCACCCGCCACTTCCAGGACTTCGGTCAATATCCCAGGGCGCTTGGCCTCTCGGCCTGGGGCACCTCCAACATGCGCACTGGCGGCGATGACATCGCGCAGGCCCTGGCGCTCATCGGCACCGCACCGGTCTGGGAACCATCAAGCTGGCGCGTCACCGGCTATGAGATTATTCCTTTGGCAAAGCTCGGCCGCCCGCGCGTCGACGTCACCCTGCGCATTTCCGGTTTCTTCCGCGATGCCTTCCCGGTCCAGATCGAACTTCTCGACAAGGCGATGCGCGCGGCGGGCGCTCTCGATGAAGATGAGACCGACAACCCCATCGCCCATCGCATGAAATCCGAAGCGGTAACGCTCGAAACCTCCGGCTTCAGCGCAGACGAGGCCCGCGACATGGCCGGTCATCGCATCTTCGGATCGAAACCTGGCGCCTATGGGGCGGGGCTCCAGGCCCTGATCGACGAAAAAATCTGGACCAGCCGCGCCGATCTCGCCGCCGCCTACGTCACCTGGGGCGCCTATGCCTATGGTGCGAGGGCCAACGGCAGCAGCGATCCACGGGCCTTCGCGGAACGTCTCAAGCGCATCGAGGCCGTCGTCCACAACCAGGACAACCGCGAGAACGATCTGCTTGACTCCGATGATTACTATCAGTTCGAAGGCGGCATGAGCGCTGCCGTCGAACAGGCGTCGGGCCGCCAGCCGCGCGTTTATCATAACGATCATTCGCGGCCCGAGCGCCCGGTGATCCGGACCCTTGAGGAGGAAGTGGGCCGCGTCATGCGCTCGC
Organism: Aestuariivirga sp.; assembly: GCA_046594125.1. Classification (GTDB taxonomy): domain Bacteria; phylum Pseudomonadota; class Alphaproteobacteria; order Rhizobiales; family Aestuariivirgaceae; genus Aestuariivirga. The sequence continues at coordinate 3,264 of JBKJQD010000240.1, read as the reverse complement.
GCGTCGTCAATCCGAAATGGATTGATGGTGTGAAACGCCATGGTTACAAGGGCGCCTTCGAGATTGCCGCCACGGTGGATTACATGTTCGCCTTCGCCGCCACGACAGGGGCGGTGCGCAGCCACCATTTTGATCTCGCCTTCGATGCCTTCCTTGCCGATGCCGAAACCCGCGATTTCATCCGCGATAACAATCCGGCGGCGCTGCGTGAAATCGCCCAGCGCTTCCTGGAAGCAGCCACTCGCGGCCTGTGGAGTCCGCGCCTCAATTCAGCCTATGATCTCCTCAAGGAGTTAGCCCCATGACCGAAGACGAAACCGGACACGACAACGCCCGCCATCACGACAAGATGGCCAAGAAGAAAGCCGCCCGCGACAAGATCATGGCGGGCAAAACCATTGAGAGAGGCCTGCTCATTGTCCACACCGGCAAGGGCAAGGGCAAGTCGACCGCCGCCTTCGGGATGGTTTTCCGCTGCATCGGCCATGGCATGAGGTCCGGCGTCATCCAGTTCGTCAAGGGCGCCTGGGGCACCGGCGAGCGCACCGTGCTGGAAAAATTCCCTGAGCTTGTCACCATCAAGGCGATGGGCGAGGGCTTCACCTGGGAAACCCAGGACCGCGAACGCGACATCTCCCATGCCCGCGCCGGCTGGGAAGAGGCAAAAAAAATGATCGCCGATCCGGGCTACGCGATGGTGCTGCTCGACGAACTCAACATCGTGCTGCGCTATGATTATCTGCCGCTCGAGGAAGTGCTCAGTGTACTGAAGAACAAACCCGAAGGCAAACACGTCATCGTCACCGGCCGCAACGCCAAGGATGAACTGATCGAACTGGCCGACCTGGTCACCGAAATGGAGCAGGTGAAACACCCCTTCCGCTCCGGCGTAAAGGCCCAGGCCGGGATTGAGTTCTGACACGCCGCATTCAGGCTTGTGACGAGCCGGGCCGCGGACTAGAAGAGGCCTTCGCAGCGTCCCCAGTGATGGGACTGAGAGCACAGTCCGGTGCGGCCGACCCATAAGGGGGCCAAGTCCGGAGCTGCCTTCCGTATCGGCCATGCCGATGATGCCGCATATGGGAAGGCAGGACAGATGACGGAAAAACTGGGTGTGATGCTGTGCGGCCATGGCAGCCGCGATGCCGAAGCAGTGCGTGAATTCGCGGTGCTGTCGCGGCATCTCAAGGACCACATGCCGCAATATCCAGTCGAATATGGCTATCTCGAATTCGCCACGCCGATCATCCGCAGCGGACTCGACTCACTCAAGGCCCAGGGCGTCACCCGCGTGCTGGCGGTGCCGGGCATGCTGTTTGCGGCGGGCCACGCCAAAAATGACATTCCCTCGGTGCTCAACACCTATGCCGCCCAGAACGGTCTCAAAATCGATTATGGCAAGGAACTCGGCATCGACCCCAAGATGATGCGCGCCGCCGGCGACCGTTTGCAGGAGGCGATCAACTCAGCTCCGGGTGACATTCCGAAACATGAAACGCTGCTGGTCGTGGTGGGCCGCGGCGCCTCCGATCCCGATGCCAATTCCAATGTGGCGAAAGTCACCCGCATCCTGTGGGAGGGCTTCGGCTTCGGCTGGGCCGAGACCGCCTATTCTGGCGTCACCTTCCCGCTGGTTGAGCCGGCACTTGAACATGTGACACGGCTTGGCTTCCGCCGTGTCATCGTCTTCCCTTATTTTCTTTTCACCGGCATTCTCATACGGCGCATTTATGACGCGACCGATGCGGTCGCGGCGCGCCATCCGGACATCCAGTTCATCAAGGCGCCCTATCTCAACGATCACCCGCTCGTCATCGCCACCTTCCAGGAGCGCATCGAGCAGATACTCACCGGCGACATCGCCATGAACTGCCAGATGTGCAAGTACCGCACCCAGGTGCTGGGCTTCGAGGCGGAAGTGGGCGCTCCCCAGGAAAGCCATCACCACCATGTCGAAGGCATCGGCGGCGACGCGATCTTCACGCTCGATCCCGATAAGGCACTGGTGATGGCGGCCGGCCATCACCACCATGATCACGAGCATGGCCACACCCATGCGCCTTATCCCCATGCGGACCATCCGCTTGGCCCCAGGAGCATGTTGAAAACGCCATGATGAACTATCTGCGCGACCCCAAGGCGATCTATGCGCGCTCCTTCGAAATCATCCGCGACGAAACTGATTTCGGCAAACTTCCGAAAGACGCGCACGGCATCGCCACCCGGGTGATCCACGCTTGCGGAATGCCCGAGATCGTCTCCGACCTGCGTATTTCCGCCGATTTTCTGAAGGCCGCCAACCGGGCGATCCAGAATGGCCGCCCCATCCTGGTCGACGCCGAAATGGTCCAGCACGGCATCATCGACAGGTCGCTCAATGTCATCTGTACACTGAACGATCCCAAGGCAAAGGCCATCGGCCTGTCGCGCCACACCACGCGTTCGGCCGCCGCCGTCGATCTCTGGCTGCCGCATCTCAAAGGCAGTCTCGTCGTCATCGGCAACGCGCCCACCGCCCTGTTCTCGTTGCTTGAACTGATCGATGGCGGAGCGCCGAAGCCCGCCGCCATTGTGGCCTTTCCGGTGGGCTTCGTGGGGGCCGCCGAATCCAAGGCCGAACTCTTGGCCAGTCCGCGCGATATTCCCTTCGCGACGCTGCTTGGCCGCCGCGGCGGCTCGGCCATGGCCGCCGCCGTGGTCAACGCCATGACACGGGAAGAAGCATGAGCAAGTGGCTGACCATCATCGGCATGGGCGAGGACGGCCAAGAAGGTCTGTCGGCCCGCGCCCGGCTGAAGATCACCGAAGCTGAAGTCATCGTCGGTTCGGAGCGTCTGCTGGCATTCCTGCCGCCCCATCGCGCCGAGACCCATGAATGGCCGCAGCCGTTCTCGGCAGTGATCGAGCGCATCACACCGCTGATTGGCCGCCGCACCGTCATCCTCGCCACCGGCGATCCGATGAATTATGGCGTGGCCCGCAAGCTGCTCACCTTTATCCCCTTCACCGATATTGAAGTGATCCCGCATCTTTCGGCTTTCTCGCTGGCCGCCGCACGCATGGGCTGGTCATTGCCCGATTGCGATACGCTGACACTGCATGGCCGCGACGCCGCCAATATCGAAGCCTTCATCCAGCCCGGTGTCCGCCTGATCGTGCTGACCGCCGACGCCGGCACCATTGCCGAAACCGCCCGCCGCCTCGTGGCGCGTGGGTTTGGCCAGAGCCACATCACCGTTCTCGAGAACATGGGTGGCGCGCACG
>JBKJQD010000175.1:0-10937 GCA_046594125.1 Aestuariivirga sp. | reverse complement strand
ATGCACGAAATCGCCGAGCTTGCCGATGAATGTTCCGTGTTCCGCAATGGCCGGAAGGTCGAAACCTATGTGGCGGGCAGCAAAACCGACAACGAGGTGGTTGAGCTCATGATCGGGCGTGAATACAAGAATGTGTTCCCGCCAAAGCCGCCGCTGCAATCATCCAGCGCAACGCCCGTGCTGCAGGCTCAAAACCTGTCGTGGACTGACCGCCTCAAGGATATTTCGCTGTCCGTAAGGGCCGGCGAGATTGTCGGCCTCGGCGGCCTTGACGGGCAGGGGCAGCGCGATCTTCTCTTGGCCTTGTTCGGCGTGCTGCGGGGCTGCTCGGGCAATGTGCTGATCGATGGCGCACCTGTCAAAATCAACAGCCCGACGGCCGCCAAAAGCGAAAAAATCGGCATGGCTCTCATCCCGGAGGACCGCAAGACCGAAGGCTTGATGCTGCCCATGACCGTGCGGGACAACCTCTCCTTTGCCTCGCTGCACCGCATCTCGGACAACGGCATCGTCAATCGCGCCAAGGAGCAGAAATACATCGACGAGATGATTTCCCTTCTGGCCATCAAGACAGCGGGAACCGACATTGCCGTGGGCTCCCTCTCCGGCGGCAACCAGCAGAAGGTGGTCATCGCCAAATGGCTGATGAACAAGCCGCGCATCATCCTGCTCAACGATCCCACCCGCGGCATCGACGTCGGCACCAAGCAGGAGCTTTATGTGCTGCTGCGCCAACTCGCCTACGAAGGTGCCGCCATCATTTTTTATTCGACTGACTATGACGAGCTGATCGGCTGCTGCGACCGGGTGCTGGTGCTCTATGATGGCGCTGTGAAACGCGAATTGGTTGGCGCCGCCATCACCGAGAAGGCACTGATCGCCAGCGCCCTCAACATCGACATGGAGGGGGCGGCTGCGGCATGAAAGACTGGCGTTTCTGGATCGCCGAACAGCGCGGCACGTTACTGGCCGTCGCTATTTTCGTCGTCATGTTCATCATCTATGTGTCGAACCATCCGGCGGGCTTCACCGCCAATGTGGTGCAGACCGCCTCGAACAAGGGCGTCCTCCTGGCTTTCGTGGCCATGGCGCAAGCCCTGGTCGTCATCACCTCGGGCATCGACCTGTCGGTCGGAATGATCTTTATACTGACGAATTGCCTCGCTTCGTGGATCGTCATCGGCTCGCCGCTGCAGGTGACGCTCGGCGTCATCGCCGTTTTGCTTGTCGGCGCCCTGTGCGGCGCCATCAATGGTGCCATTGTGATTTATGGGCGGCTGCAACCCATCGTCACCACCATCGCCACCGGGGCCATCTACTTCGGCATCGCCCTGGCGCTGCGTCCATCGCCCGGCGGCAGCGTCAATGAAACCCTGGCCGATGCTCTGACCGGCCGCATCTTTCACGTTGTGCCCGCCAGCCTCGTGGTTCTGGTGGCCGTGGTTCTGGTGGTCTGGGTGCCGTTCCGCCGCTCGGTCACCGGCCGGGCGGCTTATGCCACCGGCTCGTCTGAACCTGCCGCCTATATGTCGGGCGTGCCGATCCGCCGCGCCAAGATGGCGGCCTACACACTCTCCGGATTGCTCGCCGCGATCGGCGGATTGTTCCTCACCTTCTTCACCTATACGGGCGACGCCGCCTATGCCAGCGGCAATGCCTATACGCTGTTCTCTATTGCCGCGGTGGTGCTGGGCGGCGTGTCGCTGTTTGGTGGCAAGGGCAGCGCCATTGGGGCGATCTTCGGCGCTTTGGCTTTCCGCACCATCGGCGACCTGTTGTTCGTTTTCGATTTCGATCCCCTGTGGCAGCCGCTCTTCCAGGGCGTGGTGCTGCTTTTGGCCGTCAGTCTCGGCGCCTTCGGACTGTTCCGTGTACGCAACCGGTTGGATTGGTTCGGATGAGCGAAGTGATAGACACCACGAAAACCGGCTTGCTGAAGCGCCTCGATCCGGCGGTGACCACGGCCTTCGCTTGCATACTCGTGCTGTTGCTGGTGGGCAGTATCTACTCGCGAAACTTTCTCTCGCCGGAATATCTGCTGCAGCAGCTAAAGGTCGCCTCATTTCTCGGCGTTATCGCCAGCGGCATGATGCTGGTGATCCTCTTGGGGCAAATCGACCTGTCCCTGCCCTGGGTGGTGACGGTGGGCGCCATGACCTCAAGTGCTGTCGCAGGCTATGGCGAGACTGGCGCGCTGCTGTCCATTCCCTTCGGTATTTTCTGCGGCGTGATGATCGGCCTCGTCAACGGCGTAGGCGTTGCCTATCTGCGCATCCCCTCGATGATCATCACGCTGGCGACAAACGCCGTGGCGCAAGGGCTGATGGTGGTCTACACGGGCGGCTTCTCGCCCAAGGATTCCGCCTCGCCAGCCATGCGCTATGTGGCGACGGGCTTCACCATTCCCGGCATTCCCAATGCCGTCATCTGCTGGGCGCTGATCGGCGCGGGCACGGTTTTCCTTTTGACGCGCACCACATTCGGACGCTCGGTCTATGGCATTGGCAACCGCGAGCGCGCCGCCTATCTCTCGGGCATCGACACGCGCCGCGTGGTGATGATTGTGTTTGCCATCTCGGGTGGCCTCGCGGCCTTCGGCGGCGTGCTGCTGGCGGGCTATGCGTCGAAAGCGGCGCAGTCGATGGGCGATGCCTATCTGCTGCCTGCCATCGCCGCGGTGGTGTTGGGCGGCACCTCGATCCTCGGCGGCCGCGGCAGCTACCTCGGCACCGTGGCAGGCGTCATGCTCATCACCCTGCTGCAATCCATTCTGTCGGTCATGCAGATGCCGGAGTTCGGCCGCCAGATCATCTACGGCATCGTCATCATCTGCATGCTGCTGCTCTACGGCCGCGAACGCGCCCAGCGCTGAAGCCCCTGATCCGTCACCCTCCGCGAAAGCGGAGGATGACGGAACGAGGGGGGCCGCCAGAGCAGATTGAGTTGAGGCTGTCCCTTACTTCACCCTCCCCCTTGTGGGGAGGGCGGGGTGGGGGTGCCCAAGTTCTCGACTCGTGATTTTGGCTCAACTTCATATCATGAGGCGCTGCGTTACAAGCGATAGGTGCGGATTGCCGTATCGCGATAGAGCTTGCGGCGCTCGGCCTCGCTGGCGCCGGCCACCACCTCGTCGAGGATTTCGACCCAGGTGGGATAGGCGTGTGTCAGTTCTGAAACCGTCCAGTCGCTGCCATAGAGCACCCGGTCGAAACCGAAGCAGTCGATGACATGGGCCACATAGGGCTTCACTTGCTCCGGCTTCCAATGGCCATGGTCGGCCTCGGTGATGACACCGGAAACCTTGCACACCACATTGGGGAGTTTCGCCAGTTCGCGCATCTGGCTCCACCACGGCTCGCGCAGTCCGTTCCTGATGTCGGGCTTGCCGATGTGGTCGAGCACGAAGGCGACATCCGGGCAGCGCTTCGCCAGTTCGATGCCATAGGTCAAAGCCCAATGCTTCACGCAGATGTCGAAGGGCAGGCCATGCTTCGGCAGCAGCTTCAGCGCGGCAAGAAAGTCTGGTTCGAGACAGAAGGCCGGATTGCGTTCGGTCTCGATCAGCCGCCTGATGCCGCGCAGCTTGCGGAATTTTTTCAGCGCGGCAATATCGGCTTCGACGGCCACACCTTTTTCAAGCGGCAGATGGGCAATGATGCCGGATAGACGCGCGTCCCTGTCGGCCATCTCCTGAATGAATTCCGCTTCCTTGATGTGCAGGCCGGGATCGACGGCCACTTCCGCGAAGACGATCTTGTCGACAACCACCTTGCCACGGGCTTTGTCGAAATCGTCCAGCCCATAGCTGCGATTGATCTTCGGCACATTGGCAAGCCAGCCATAGCTCAACTTCTTCACGTCATAGAGATGGACATGGGCATCAACGATTGGAAAATCCGGCATTCTCGTCTCCTCGGTTGAAGTTGTGTTTCACATCGCCAACGCGCAGATCGGCAACCCGTGCCGCCCCCATCAGCGCCATCGCCCGCGTGATCTCGCGGCGGAAAATTTCCAGCATATGGGCAACGCCATCCTCACCCGCCACCGCCAGACCCCAGAGCTGAGGGCGGGCGATCAGGCAGCAGGCCGCCCCCAACGACAGGGCCTTGATCACATCGCTGCCGCGCCGCACGCCACCGTCCATCAGCACCGGGATGCGCCCCGCCACCGCTTCGGCGACGGCGGGCAGGGCGGCTATTCCTGAGGCCGCGCCATCGAGCTGGCGTCCACCGTGATTGGAGACGATGACGGCGTCGATGCCACGTGCCACCGCCTCGCGCGCTTCATCGGGGTGCAGAATGCCCTTGAGGATGAGTGGTCCCTTCCACACCTTGCGCAGCCAGTCCACGTCCTTCCACGACATGGCGGGATCGAGAAGCTCTGCCATGCGCTTGGCCAGACTGCCGATGTCGATGGCCTCGCCGTCGCGCACGTAATTGCCAAACGTAATCCGCGCCAGTTCCGGGCGCATGCGCCTGAGCCATGGTAACTTGGTGGCCATGGCCAGCATATCGGCCAGCTTGAACTTCGGTGGAATGGTAAAGCCGTTGCGGATATCGCGTTCACGGTTGCCCAGCACCTGGTTGTCGGTGGTCAGCACCAGCCCATCATAGCCCGAGGCGGCAGCACGGTTGCTGAGGTCTTCGGTGAAGCCGCGGTCGCGGTAGATGAAGACCTGCATCCAGCGTGGCGCATATTTTGTGCGGGGCACATCCTCAAGTTTGCAGACCGAACCGTGGCTCAAGCAATAGGCCGTGCCCGCCGCCGCTGCCGCGCGTGCCGCCGCCGCCTCGCCCTGCGGCCACATCAGACCGGCAAGCCCGGTCGGCCCGATCATCACCGGCATGGACAGGCGCTGACCCAGAAGGTCAATCGACGTGTCGGGCATGCCCGGTCCGTTCAGGGGACGCGGCAAGAGACTGATACGGTCAAAATCCGATTCATTGTGGCGCAGCGTCCATTCGTCTTCGGCACCGCCATCGGTGAAATCGAAAACCGGCCGCGGCAGCGCCCGCTGCGCTGCCTGGCGCAGCGTGGCGATGTTGTAACAATTCGCGCGCCATCCAGCTGTCATCCGGCCCCCTCACTGCGCAGAAGCCTATGACAAGATCGCACGGTGTAACAGGGGCCATATGGATATTCGGCGGCATTCATGTGTACTATGCGCGAGGCACAAACAGGGGCGACACATAACATGATCAAGGATCCGCCAGTTCTCAGAATCCGCCGCGGTTTCGAACGCCCGTCGCAAGAGCTGATCCGCCATTTTGCCGGAGCCATGACCGGCCATCTCGTCGATGCCATGGGCGGCAGTGGTGCGCTCGACTGGCGCATCAAGCCGCTTGACGGTACGCCGTGCGCCTTCTGCGGCACCGCCGTCACCTGTGACGCCGGGCCTTCCGACAATCTGGCGCTGTTTGGCGCTCTCGATGTGGTGCAGCCGGGCGATGTCATCGTCTGCACCACCGGCGGGCACATGGCAGCGGCGGTGACCGGCGACCTGCTCCTGGGCATGGCTCGTAACTGCGGTGTGGCAGCCTTTGTCACCGATGGCGTGGTGCGCGACCTGGTTGGAATCCGCAGCGTGGGCCTGCCGGTCTTCTGCGCCGGTTTGTCGCCCAATTCCCCGGCGCGCAATGGACCCGGCACCGTCGGCCTTCCCATCATCCTCGGCGGCGTGGCAATTGCCTCAGGCGATATTGTCGTGGGTGATGGTGACGGCGTGGTCATCATCCCGCTCGCCCGCGCGGCCGAGGTGGTCAAGGCTTTGGACGGCATTCGAGTCGCCGAGATTTCCCTCGAAACCAAGGTAAAGGCCGGGCTGCGCATCCCCGATTTCGTCGCATCGATCCTGTCGTCGGACCGCATCGAAAATCTGCCCTGAAACCTGGACGAGCCAACCGGTCAGAACACCAGCACGTTGCCGGACACGCCGAATGTCGTTTGCACTGGCCACTTCGGTTCCTTTGCATCCGGGTCATAGGGCGCCACCACGCCGCTGTTCACTTGGAAGCTCAGACGGTCCTTTTCGATGTCGATGCTCAGGTTGATGGGGAAAATGCCGGCACCAACCGTCGACTGGCCAGACGAAATGTCGATCTGTCCGCCGATGGTTGCGAAGGGCGACCACAGATGGAATTGCCCGGCGACTCCCAGCGGATCGACCCAGGTGAAGTTGGCGAACCACGACACGGTGGTCGATGAGCCGTCCGGCCCGCTGACGAAGAGCGGTGAGCCAGCTTGCAGCCCAGAAGCGATTTCCAGACGGCCATCATCTTCTCCACGCTTGAAGATGCGGCCATCATGGCCACCTGAAAATCAGCGCTCGCAGGCTGAGCGCAAATCAAGGCAGTATTGCATTGGGACAGCTACATCAACACCAGTCGGACCGACTGAAGTAAATTTGTAAGTAAGCTGTAAACGAAATCAAAACCGTCCTTGGGGTAACCACCCCTTAACCAGCCAGTCCCAACTCTGGTCTGAACATTTTGCAGGAGACTTGTGATGAGCCTTGTCCGAGAGCAAAACAGGCGCGCTCATATTGCGCTCAATCGTTTTGGATTGGGCGCCAAGCCCGGCGGCATACTTCGCATCCGCGCTGATGCGAAAGCCGCGCTCGAGGCCGAACTGAACAATCCTGACATCGCTCTCATCAACCGGCCCAGTTTGCCAGCTTATGCAGAGGCCTGCAGGGTCGTGCATACCAACGGCGAAGATGCCCTGAAGGAACGGGAGCTGACGGCGCGCATTGCTCAGCACCTGATTCCGGAGATAGGCTTTGTTGAACGCCTGGTCCTGTTCTTCTCCAATCATTTTTCGATGTCAGTCGACAAGGACGGAGCAATTCGCGCCACCATCGGCCAGCTGGAACGCGAAGTAATCCGTGCGAAGATCCTGGGTTCGTTCCCGGCCATGCTGATTGACGTAATGCGGCATCCAGCAATGTTGCGTTACCTCGACAATGATAGTTCGATCGGGCCAAAGTCGGTGGCGGGCCGTAACTGGGGCGCCGGCCTCAATCACAACCTCGCGCGGGAAATCTTTGAGCTTCATACGTTGGGTGTCAACGGCGGCTACACCGAACAGGACATTGGCGCTCTGGCCAGGGCCTTGACGGGATGGTCCTTCGTGCGTGGCTGGGAAGCCGACGGCAAGTACAATGGCGGAAATCAGTGGAACCGCGGCAGATTTATCTATCGCAACAACTGGCACGAACCTGGCAGCCGGGTTATTCTCGGCAGAACCTATCCGAGCGGTGGCGAATCGCAATGCCGGTCGGTGCTCGGCATTCTTGGCCGTCATCCTGCCACTGCGCAGTTTATCGCATTCAAGTTGATCCGGCATTTCATTACCGAAAATGTAACACCGGAAATGGTGACGCCGGTCGCCCAAGCTTTTCGCAACAGTGGAGGCAGTATCAAGGCGACAGCCCAGGCCCTTATCGACTTGCCCGAGGCTTGGGAGTTGCCGCTCCAGAAATTGCGCACGCCTTACGAATTGCAGATTGCCGAAATGCGTGCCCTGAACCGCGATTACCCGCCGGACCAGCGCTGGCCGTTCAACGCAGCGCTCGATGCCTTGCGCCACGCCCCGTGGCTGCACCAGACTCCTGATGGCTACACCGACGAGGACGCCTATTGGATGGGCGCCGACGCAATGCGCATCCGGCTGGAAACAGCGCAGTTGAACGCCCAGTCGCTGTTGCAGTTGGCACCCGTCGATGCCACACCTGCTCAGCTTGCGGATCGCTTGTTCGCCACTGCGATTTCGGCGGAATCGCGCAGCGCCATCGTCAACACACCGAACAAGCAGTACGGCTTGACGATGTTGTTCATGATCCCAGAATTTCAACGGAGGTAGCTATGGCTGGTTTTGATGATCACGATGGCCTGCCAGCCATCGACCCCGGAATTATCGGCGCGGCAAACGAAGGTTGCAGGGAATCGCGTCTGCTGATGTCAAGGCGCTCCATGATGGGCGTGACAGCGGCGCTGTTTTCGACAGCCTTCATGCCCAACTTTGCTCTGGCCAGTACCGGCCCGGATGCCCGCTTCCTCGTCGTCGTGCTGCGCGGCGGCATGGACGGCATGCACATGGTCATTCCCAAGCTTGACCCGCTCTACCCGGCAGTGCGCCGGGAACTGGCTTTGCCATTTGAGTCGACCTTGTCGCTCGGCACCGATTTCGCCCTGCATCCCGGGCTGGCGCGTGTCCACGCCATGTTCAACGCTGGCGAAGCAGCCGTCGTGCCAGCCGCCGGCTTGCCTCTGCGCAACCGTTCGCATTTCGAATGCCAGGACAATCTCGAGAACGGCTTGTCCGTCAATGCAGTGAATGCCACCGGCTGGCTGAACCGGGCACTTGGCGCCTTGCCGGCTGGCGATCCCATTCGCGTCGCCCATGGCATCGAGATCGGCGAGGCTCCGCTCATCCTGCGCGGACCAGAACCGGTCCTTGGCTGGTCCCCCACATGGTTTGAAAAATCGGCGCTGGGCAATGTTGCGCGGCTGCGGTCGGTGTACACCGCTAACGATCCGGAGCTATGGAACGGCCTTTCGCTGGGATTGGCGGCCGACAATCTGGCACTTTCGGCAGGCGCCACCACCGGCGATATCAGCGGATTGCGCAAAGGTTTTATCGGCGCCGCCCGCCTCATGCGCGCCGCCACCGGACCGCGCATATCCGTTCTCTCGGTTGGCGGCTGGGATACCCATGCCAACCAGGGTGGCGTCACCGGGCAGTTCAACGACCGCCTGCTGGAGCTTGACGAAGCCCTGGGCGACCTCAAGACTGAACTGGGCGCGGCAGCCTGGGCCAAGACGGTGGCCATCTGCGTCACCGAGTTCGGCCGCACCGTCAATACCAACGGCGACGAAGGTACCGATCACGGTATCGGAACGGTCTCACTGCTGGTTGGCGGCGCTCTCAAGGGCGGCATTGTCGGCGATTGGCCGGGCCTGGCGGCCGGCCAACTCTGGGAAGGCGATCTGCGCCCGACCGTTGACCTGCGTTCGCTCTTCAAGGGCATCTTGCGCGACCACATCGGCGTGCCGGGGACTGTCCTCGAAACCACCGTGTTTCCGGACAGCGCCGCGGCGCCAGCAACTGACAATCTGGTCAAGACGCCTGCACCTGCGGCAAGGTTGCCGGCGAAATTCGTCCGCCCGCCGACCCTCCAGGAGGTGTCGCCGATTGCCCGCTATCGCGCCCAGTACGGGGTATAGCTGCAGGCACTGATTTGCGTTTGTAGATATTCCGGCGCGGGTGCGATGACTTTGCACCCGCGCCAGACCGTTTGCGGCCAGCCGTCCGGAGTTTTCCACAGGCGCCGAAACAGGCCTTGCGGCCTAGTCTTGCCGCAAAGGCTGCTATACTCAAGGAGTCCGATTCTGCCGGTCTGAACTTGAACGGGAATTCTCTTGTGGCGCCACGTCTGTCTTTCAGTGTGATACCAAGCCGGCGGGCGATGTGGTGAGGATCATGCCTGCGTTACAGCGCCGTTGTTTCGGCCAGTTCCTGTTGCGTATTTTGGCTTGCTGTCTGTGCCTGGGTGTCGCCGCCTGCGGCAGCGATCCGAGTATGCGCCTCGAATCTCCCAGCGATGTTGATCTGAGCGCCAAACAGCCCGGCAAACTGCCCAACCGCAACGCCAGCAAGGTGCCAGCGGCAAATGGCCGGACGAATTATCAGCTCTTCGAAGGCACACCGCAGGGCCTTGCCGATTCGTCCCTTGATCCGCCACCCGGCGTCGTCGAGGCCGATGGCAAGTTCACCATCAATGTCGATCATGCCGACATTCCCGAAGCAGCCAAACTCATTCTGGGCGAAACGCTCGGTTTCCCCTATGTGCTTGATCCGCGTGTCCAGGGCACCATCACGCTATCGACCAGCCGGCCGCTGTCGTCGCGTGAAGTTCTGGACGCGCTCGAGGCCGCCCTCAGGCTGAACGGGGCGGGGCTCGTCCGGAACGGCGATGTCACCAAGATCGTGGCCCTTCAGGAATTGCTCGAAGGCGAGATGGGTACGGCCGATCTCAACGGCGAGGTTTCGCAGGGCTATGGCGTAAGTGCCATTCCGTTGCACTATATCGGCGTCTCCAACATGCTGGAACTGCTCGACAGCTTCATTGCCCGCAGCGGCAGTGTCAGGGCCTCGAATGTTGGCAACCTGCTGCTGGTGCGCGGCACCGCCGCCGAGCGGCGTTCGCTCGTCGATGTGATCCTGTCCTTCGACGTCGACTGGATGCAGAGTCAGACGGCCAGCATCGCCATTCTCGCCAACAGCACGCCCGCCGACATGGTCTCCAAACTTGAGGCGGTGTTTGCCGAAGACACGGCGAACTCCGGCAAGAACGCCATCAAGGTAGTGGCACTGGAGCGCCTGAATGGCGTGATTGTCATCAGCAACAGCCGTCAGAAGGTGCGCCGGGCGCTCAGCTGGGTCAGCCGGCTTGACCGCGGAAGCACAACCGACACCAATTACTATGTCTATGCCGTGCAGAACGGCAGTGCTGAAGTGATTGCCAAGATCCTGGTGGCAACTTTTGTCGACAAGAGCGACGCTCCCGGCCCAACGGCCGAAGTGGCGCCCAATGAGTCACAGGTCGATGTTTCGACAGACAAGACGGCGGGAAATCAGGATGGCAATGGCCAGGCCGATCCAGGCGGCAAGTCGGATCTGCAGAACAACCTGACCACAGCCTCGCCGCCAGCCCAGCCCGCCGAACCGGCGCAAGCAAATCTGTCTTCGGGGATTCGCATTACCCCCAACTTGGCCAACAACACGCTGGTGATCAGGGCCAGCCCGCGCGAATACAGCAAGATCCTTTCGATGCTGCGCCAGATCGATGCCCAGGCGGTGCAGGTCCTCATCAACACGACGATTGCCGAAGTCTCACTGAATGACAATCTGCGCTATGGTGTGCAAGCCTATTTCCG